>JABFVX010000487.1 GCA_013362555.1 Mycobacteriaceae bacterium | reverse complement strand
CCGAACGCATGCCGCCGTGGCGTCCGAGCGTGATCGTGCCCGAGGTGCCGCACGAGACTCCGCCCCCGGCTCCGCCGCCGAAGCCGTAGCTCATCCTCGCCACCGGGATCACCGTGATCCCGTCGGCGACCACCGGCTCACCGAACACGGTCCGCACCGAAGCGCTGCCGCCGACTTTCTCGGCGAGCCCGGTCAGCAAAGTCGCCGCCGAATCGATTTCGGTGTTGTGCACCGCGTCCGGAACGGACTCGGCTCGGCCGTTGCTCTCGCGGCCGTTGTCGGGAGTGTCGGTCATCGTCCCCGCCTTTCGATCATGGTGTGTCGCCACAACCATGATCCCCCCGCCTTGGCCCTGCGGCTAAATCGCCTGTCCCGGTTTGACTCGCGGCTTGGGAGCGCGCATGTTGCGCATCTGGGACGCGCGCATGAAGGCGTAGAAACCCAGGCTCAGCGGGCGGTCGGTGTGGTCCGGGAAGCGTTCGCGGACGCGCTTGTTGACCATCCGGCCCAACAGCAGGCCCTCGATCACCATGAACAGCATCATGATCAGCATTGCCAAGGTGATCAGGTACTGCATGGCCGGGACGCCCACGAACATCATGCCGACCATGCCCAGCGCCAGCGGCATGAACAGCCCGGCGAAATTGCGGCGGGCATCGACGATGTCGCGCACGTAAGCCTTGACCGGACCCTTGTCCTTGGGCAGCAGGTAGCGCTCGTCGCCTGCCATCATCAGGCGCCGGCGCTCGGCGGCGGACTGCCTGCGGTCGGTCGCGGCCTGCTTGCGGTCGGCCCTGGTGCCGCGCTGGGCCTTGCGCCGGGCGCGGGCCTCCTTGGCGGTGAGCGGGGCGGGGGCGACAGGGCCGCGGCGGCGACCCTGCGCATCGCGGCGCTTGGGGGTCGGCTTACCCTTGCCCGGCGTGTCCGCTCTGCCGGAACGCACCGTACCGTCACCGTCGACCACCAGGTCAGGCACACTGTCGGTGGTGTCGTTTCCAGCGTCGGACGCGGTGTCGTCGGCGCGGCGGCGGCGCAGCAGGTTCACGTCATCCAGGTTATGCGGATGGCGGCGGCTAGGAATAGCCGGGTACGGAGTACCGTTGAATGGTTGAGTAGCGACTCGAGGAGAGTTCATGACCGTGCAGAACGAGACCGAGCAGCAGACCCACGGAGTGGTGCTGACCGACGCGGCCGCGGCCAAGGCCAAGGCGCTGCTTGATCAAGAGGGGCGCGACGACCTGGCGCTGCGCATCGCCGTGCAGCCGGGCGGCTGCGCGGGCCTGCGGTACCAGCTGTTCTTCGACGACCGCGCGTTGGACGGCGACCTGACCGTCGACTTCAGCGGCGTCAAGCTGGCCGTGGACCGGATGAGCGCGCCGTACGTCCAGGGCGCCTCCATCGACTTCGTCGACACCATCGAGAAGCAGGGCTTCACCATCGACAACCCGAATGCCACCGGCTCCTGCGCCTGCGGCGACAGCTTCAACTGATCTTCGCCGCCGGGCGCAGGTTCGCGCCCGGCGAGTCCGAATAACCCGCCGGTACCGGTCGCCCACGGCGAAAGGTACGGTGGCTTTTGTCTGTTCGCTGTGCTCGCCGAGTTCGAAGGGGCCATTCTCCGTGACCATTGCTGTGTCGGCGTCCATCGCTACGGACCACTTGATGCGATTCCCCGGCAAGTTCTCCGACGCGCTGGTCGCCGAGCAGCTCGACCATGTGTCGCTGAGCTTCCTGGTGTCCGATCTGACCGTGCGCCGCGGCGGAGTGGCAGGCAACATCTGTTACACGCTCGGCCTCCTCGGCAGCGAGCCGCTGCTGGTCGGGGCGGTCGGAGCCGATTTCGGCGACTACCGCGAATGGCTGGAGTCGCACGGGGTGGACTGCTCGGCCGTGCTGGTGTCGGACAAGGCCCACACGGCCCGCTTCGTCTGCACCACGGACGAGGTGATGGCACAGCTGGCGTCGTTCTACCCGGGCGCGATGAGCGAGGCCCGCGACATCTCGATGATCCAGCTGGCCGAGCAGTCCAGCCCGGAGCTGGTCCTGATCGGCGCGAACGACCCCGAGGCGATGCTGCGCCACACCGACGAGTGCCGGGCCCTGCACCTGCCGTTCGCGGCGGACCCGTCCCAACAGCTGGCCCTGCTCGACGGCGACCGGATCGTGCGGCTGATCGACGGCGCGGCCTACCTGTTCAGCAACGAGTACGAGTGGGGCCTGCTCAAGCAGAAGACCGGGCTGCGCGCCGCGGAGGTGCAGGCCAAGGTCGGCATTCGGGTCACCACGCTCGGCGCGGGCGGCGTGGACATCGTCGACGAGCAGGGCGCCGCCGTCCACGTGGACGTCGTGCCGGAGCAGCGCAAGGTCGACCCCACCGGCGTCGGGGACGCGTTCCGCGCCGGGTTCTTGGCCGGTCGTGCCAAGGGCCTGGGTCTGGAGCGCTCCGCCCAGCTCGGCAACCTGGTGGCGGTGCTGGTCCTGGAGACCGACGGCCCGCAGGAGTGGACGCTGGACCGCGATTCGGCCCACGAGCGGCTCGCCGCCGCCTACGGCGCCGACGCGGCCGACGAGATCGCCGCGGCGGTCCTGCGGCCCGCGGGAGTCGGCGTCGCCTGAAACCCGGCCCGTTCGGGTGAGCGGCGATACCGTGGGGTCATGACGACCACCATCACACCGGCCGCAACCGTGCAACTGTTTCTGGAGTCGATGGCGTCCGGGGACCTGGAGACCGCGGTCGACCTGCTCGACGCCGACGTCGAGTACACGAACGTGTCGCTGCCCACCCTGCGCGGCGCCCGGGCGACCGCGAAAGTCATTCGCGGGCTGAATAACTCGTATGCCGGATTCGCGGCGCGAATGGTCAACGTGGCTACCGAGGGCGACGTCGTGCTCACCGAGCGCATCGACGAACTGCGCATCGGCCCGGTCCGGATGCAGTTCTGGGTGATCGGCCGCTTCGAGGTGCACGGCGGCCGAATCACGGTGTGGCGTGACTACTTCGACTGGTTCGATATCGCGAAGTCGCTCGTCCGCGGCCTGCTCGCCATTCCCTTCCCCAGCATCCAACGCCCCCTCGCCAAGGCCTGAGAGCGTGTTTGAGAACTCGGGTGGTTGGGTTGCAAAACCTCCAGAATGACCCGTGAAGTGCGTTGGATGCACGTCATGGGCCATTCTGGAGGTTTGCAAACCCTCACCGACACTTTTCCGGAACGACCCGTGAAGTGCGCCCAACGCAATTCACGGGTCGTTCTGGATTTCGCGATGTGGCGGCTCTGCGTTGCCGAAAAGTCGCTGAAGCGACACGGTTTGGATGCTTCGTACCGGAATTGCGGGTAATAGCATGGGAAGTGGTCGGGACCCCGCTATCAATGGTCAGCTCGATCAAGGAGCACGCTATGGCCGAAATATCACGTTTACGCAGAATGGCCGCGACCGCGGCCCTGGCAGGCGCACTGGTCGCCGGCCCGCTGGCGGTAGGAGCCGCCACGGCCGCCCCCACGCCGTCGACGGATACCGGAATGGTTGCCGTGAGCCGGTACCACCCCTATCCCCCAGGGCACTACCCCTACCCGCCGCGGCACAACTTCCCGCCCGGACGCTTCTACCCGCCGCCCTACTTCCCGCCGGCTCCGCCGTGGGGCTACAACCCCGGCTGCTTCCCGATGTGGTCCGGCAGCGGATCCTTCTGGAACTGCGCGCCTTACTGGCGCCTGTGGTGATTTCCCACCATCCAGAACGACCCGCGAGTTGCGTTGTACGCACGTCACGGGTCGTTCTGGATGATCGCTAGAAGTCTTCGGACGGCCGGCCGTTGTGGTCCTCGCGGGCGGCGCGGGCAGCCTCGAACATCTCGACGCTGTCGCTGACCCAGTTTCCGACCTCACGGGTGACCGCCCCGACCGCGCCCGCCACGTCGCGCACCGCCCCCGCGACGATGTGGGCGATATTGCCGACGTGCTCGGCGCTCGCTTCACCGGATACCGCGCCCGCCACGTCGCGCACGGTGTCCGCGACGATGCCCGCGACATTGCCCACGGTCTCCGCGCCGTTCTCTGTCAACTCCTGGGCGACGTCCTTGGCGCGCTCGAACCTTCCGACCATGTGATCAGACCCTCTCCGGCTCCCGGGCTTCCCGGCCCACGATAACACCGAGCTGAGGGCTCGGCTTGACCCACGACGGCGGCAGGGCCAGCCGGAACAGCTTGCCCCACACCGAACCGATCTGCTTGAAGAACCCGCCCGCGTTGTACGGCAGTCCGTACTTGCCGCACAGCCGTTCCACCTCCGGCGCGATGTCGGGATAGCGGGAGGCCGGGATGTCCGGGAACAAGTGGTGCTCGATCTGGTGCGACAAGTTGCCGGACATGACGTGGAACAGCTTGCCGCCGCGGATGTTCGCCGAGCCGAGCATCTGCCGCACGTACCATTCGCCGCGCGTCTCGTCCTGGGTCTCTTCCTTGGTGAACGTCTGTACACCACTCGGGAAGTGACCGCAGAAGATGATCGCGTGCGCCCACACGTTGCGGACCACGTTCGCCGCCGCATTTCCGGCCAGAGTCGACAGGAACAGGGGCCCGGTCAGCGCCGGGAACACGACGTAGTCCTTGACGACCTGCTTGCCCGCCTTGCGCCACATTCCGCGCACGAGCTCCCGCAGCTGCGCGGAGCTGCGCTTGCCGCTCTTCAGGTCGGCGGCGAGATGTTCGACCTCGAGGTCGTGCAGCATCACGCCCCACTCGAAGAACACCATCAGCAGGAAGCACCAGACCGGGTTGCCCAGGTAGTAGGGGTTCCATTTCTGCGCCTCGTCTATCCGCAGAATGCCGTAGCCGATGTCGCGATCCTCGTCGAGGATATTGGTGAACGTGTGGTGCCGGTAGTTGTGCGAGTGCTTCCACTGGTCCGCCGGGCACACGTTGTCCCACTCGAAAACCCTGGAGTTCACGCCGGGTTCGCGCATCCAGTCGTACTGGCCGTGCATGACGTTGTGGCCGATCTCCATGTTGTCGAGGATCTTCGACACGCTCAGCGCGGCAACGCCTGCGAGCCAGAACGGCGGCAGGAAGCCGAGATACATCAGGCCGCGACCGGCGACTTCGAATCCGCGCTGCGCCTTGATGACCCGGTAGAGGTAGGCCCGGTCGCGCTCGCCGAGGTCGGCGACCACCCGGGCGCGCAGCGCGTCCAGTTCGGCCCCGATCTCGCGGACTTGGTCCGCCGTCAACACAATAGGCTCGACTGGCTGGATGGAATGGTTGGCAGTGGTCATGATGGTCCCCTCGTGGAGATTGCGGTCTAGATCTGGACGGCGACGTCGCCGACCGGGGCGTTGATGCAGATCTGGATGTGCCGGTCGGGGTCGCTGTCGAGTTCGCCGGTGCGCAGGTTTCTGGTGCAGCCGGAGGTTTTCACGGCCGTGCAGGACATGCAGATGCCCATCCGGCAGCCGTGCGCCGGGCTCAAGCCCGCGGCTTCGGCCTGCTCCAGCAGCCCCGCCCCGCTGTTGTCCACCTCGATCCCGCTGCCGGTGAACCGCACGCGGCCCGCGGCCGGGCCCGCCGCCGCGAACGAGGCAGGCGTGAACTCCTCGGTGTGTAGACGGTCGCCGATGCGCAAGCGCGCGAACAACTCCCGCGCCGACTCCTGCAACCCGGGCGGTCCGCACAGATAGGTCTGTGCTTGCGCGAACCACGGCGCGATCGCCTCGAGGTGCGCCAACCCGAACCGCCCCTCCAACGTCGCCCACGACTCCGGGTTGCGACCCGCGCCCGCGTTCTCGCGGACGGCTGGAGTCTTGCGCGGAAAGGCCAAGGCCCAGGAGAGGTTGGGACGCTCGGCCAGTCGGGCGAGCTCGGCCCGGTGCGGCACGTGCTCGAGGTCCCTGGCGTAGTGCAGGAACGCAACCTGCCCAGGGTAGCCCTCGTCGAGCAGCGTGCGCAGCATCGACAGCACTGGGGTGATGCCGCTGCCGCCGCTGATCAGCAGCGTCCGCTCCGGGCGCGGCTCGGGCAGCCGGAAAACCCCGTCGGCGGGTTTCAAGTCGAGCACCAGGCCGGGCGCGGCGGTCCGGTACAGGTGCTGCGACACCAGTCCTTCGGGATGCGCCCGCACGGTGAGCTCGATATGCCCGTCGCGGCGGTGCTGCGAGTCGACCGGCGAGTAGCAGCGGGTGTGCCGAACGCCGTCGACGACGACGCCGATCTGCACATACTGGCCGGCGGCGAATCCGCTCCACCGCCGCCCGGGACGCAGCTTGAGCGTGACGGACCCGGCCTCGCGCCGAACGCCGACCACTTCCGCCCGCAACTCGCGCACCGCCAACATCGGGTGGACCAGTTCCAGGTACCGGTCGATCCGGTGCGGCGTGGTGAGAGCTTCCAGAATGCTCGTCAGTGAACGCTTGTACACTCATTCAGTGTGACCCACGGCCCCACATACTTGTCAACCCGACGAAACCCAGGTCACACTCGACCATTGTGACAAGCCATGAGTGAACAGGTGTAATCTCCGTGCCCGTGACCAATCCGCCCAGCACCTCCCGCGCCGAGCGCAAGGAGCACACCCGCCGAGCCCTGCTCGACGGCACGCTGGCGCTGGCCGCCGAACGCGGGTTCGGGGCGGTGAGCCTGCGCGAGGTCGCCCGCTCCGCGGGCATCGTCCCGACCGCGTTCTACCGGCACTTCGCCTCACTGGACGCCCTCGGCCTGATGCTGGTGGACGAGGCCATCCTCGCCCTGCGCACCACCCTGCGCGCCATTCGCCGCTCCCCCGCCGCGGCCGACCACCGCCAGTACGTGAACGCCGTGTTCGACCATGTCGGCGCACGCCGCGAGCTCGTCGGATTCCTGGTGCGGGAGCGGCACGGCGGAAGCGGGGCGCTGCACCGCGCCATCGAGGACGGCCTGCATCGCATCGCCGCGGAGTTCGCCGTCGACCTGTCCCGATTCGCCGACCAGGACCCCGACACCCTCGACATCGTCGCCGAGTTGATGGTCTCCACCATGGCCGACCGGGTCGCGGTCTTTCTCGACACCGCCCCCGCGGACGCCCCCGCCGTGATCGCCCGCACCGAACGCCAGATGCGCGTGATCCTGCTCGGCATGCGTGCCTGGCAAGCCTGAAACTCCGTTGCAGGAGAATGGCGGCATGACCGAGATCCGCGACGCGACCGAGGGCGACGTGGCCGCCATCCTGGGCATCCACAACGCCGCCATCGCCACCAGCACGGCGATCTGGGACACCGAGCCGGTCGACCACGACGAGCGACTGCACTGGTACCGGGACCGGGTCGCCGCAGGCTACCCGGTGCTGGTCGCCGAGGCAGCGGGACGGATCGCGGGATACGCGAGCTACGCGCAGTGGCGGTCCAAGAGCGGCTACCGACACACCATGGAGCACTCGGTATATCTGGCCGACGGGTTCCACGGCCGCGGGATCGCGACCCTGCTGATGACCGAGCTCGTGGCCCGGGCGACCAAGAACGACGTGCACGCGATGGTCGCCGTCATCGGATCCGACAATCCAGCGTCCATCGCCCTGCACGACAAACTCGGATTCCGCGTCGTCGGCCGCATGCCGGAGGTCGGGCGCAAGTTCGACCGCTGGCTGGACCTGACGTTGATGCAGCTCACCCTCACTGCAGAGTGACGCGTTCCATACCACGGGAAGGGTGATTTTCCCTGGTTTCAGCCCAGGGGTAGCGTCGAGGGTGTGAGTCGTGCATGCGAATCGGCCCGGATGGACCCCGAGCCGATGGACATCGAAAACCTCGGCACCATCGAGTACCACGCGGCATGGGAGCTACAGCGCGCCATCGCCGACCAGCGTGCCGAGGGCCGAGGCCGGGACCGGCTGTTCCTGCAGGAGCACCCGTCGGTCTACACCGCCGGTCGGCGCACCAGCCCCGAGGACCGGCCCGTCGACGGCAGTCCGGTCGTCGAGGTGGACCGCGGCGGCAAGATCACCTGGCACGGGCCGGGACAGCTCGTCGGCTACCCCATCGTCCGGCTGGCCGAGCCGATCGACGTCGTCAACTACGTCCGCAGGCTCGAAGAGGCGCTCATCCACGTCTGCGCGGGCCTGGGCCTGGAATGCGGACGCGTCGAAAAGCGTTCCGGGGTCTGGGTGCCCGCCCGCGGCGGGCAGCCCGAACGCAAGGTCGCGGCCATCGGTGTGCGGGTACAGCGCGGTGTCACGCTCCACGGCTTCGCGTTGAACTGCAACTCCGCCATGGATGGGTTCGAAGCGATCATCCCCTGCGGCATCGCCGACGCGGGCGTGACGAGCCTGTCCCGGGAACTCGGGCGCGACGTCACCGTCGCCGAGGTGGCGCCGTTGGCCGCCGACGCGGTGCTCGCCGCGCTGGATGGCGCACTGCCGGTCTGCGACCATGACCTCGACCACCCCGACACGAAGGTGACCATGGACAACATCTGCGCAGCCCCCGGGGCGCGGCCCGAGGAGGCGGCGCGCGCGCCGCAAGGCCTCGCGAACAGCGCCGAAAGCACCGCGAAGGCCACCGCATGACCGGCTGCGCTCCCGAGTCCCCGGGTCGCTCCGCAAGCTCCGCTCCGGAGGGCCGCAAGCTGCTCCGCATCGAGGCGCGCAACGCGCAGACCCCGATCGAGCGCAAGCCGGAGTGGATTCGCACCCGCGCCACGATGGGTCCGGAGTACACCGAGCTCAAAGGCCTGGTGCGCCGCGAGGGCCTGCACACCGTGTGCGAAGAGGCGGGCTGTCCCAACATCTTCGAGTGCTGGGAGGACCGCGAGGCCACCTTCCTCATCGGCGGCGAGCAGTGCACCCGGCGCTGCGACTTCTGTCAGATCGACACCGGCAAGCCCGCCGAGCTCGACCGCGACGAGCCGCGCCGGGTCGCCGAGAGCGTGCAGGCCATGGGCCTGCGCTACGCGACCGTGACCGGCGTCGCCCGCGACGACCTCCCCGACGGCGGCGCCTGGCTGTACGCCGAGACCGTGCACGCCATCAAGCGCCTCAACCCCGCCACCGGCGTCGAGCTGCTCATCCCCGACTTCAACGCCAGGCCGGAACAGCTGGCCGAGGTGTTCGAGTCCCGCCCGGAGGTATTGGCGCACAACCTCGAAACGGTGCCGCGCATCTTCCGCCGCATCCGTCCCGCCTTCCGCTACGAACGCTCCCTCGAGGTCCTCACCGCCGCCCGCGACGCGGGCCTGGTGACCAAGTCGAACCTCATCCTCGGCATGGGCGAGACCCCGGACGAAGTCACCGCCGCCATGCGCGACCTGCACGAGGCCGGCTGCGACATCCTGACCATCACGCAGTACCTGCGCCCCTCCCCGCGCCACCACCCCGTGGACCGCTGGGTGAAGCCCGAGGAGTTCGTCGAACACTCCGACGCCGCCAAGGCGCTCGGATTCGCGGGGGTCATGGCGGGCCCGCTGGTCCGCTCGTCCTACCGGGCGGGGCGCCTCTACGCCCAGGCCATGGGCCACCACGGCCGCGAGATCCCCGCCGCCATCGCCCACTTGGCCGCCGAGGGCACCGCCTCCCAGGAGGCAACCTCGGTCCTCACCCGCATGGCCGCCCGAGGCTGAGAACCCTACCTCCAGAACGACCCGTGACGTGCGTTGGACGCAACTCAGGGGTCGTTCTGGAGGCTTGGGTGTGTGTCAGGGCACCAGGTAGGCGTCCTGAGTGACGTTGTAGCGGTTGAATTCGGTGTCTGCGCCGTTCACCCGAACCGGGGTCAGTTTCAGGGTCTTGAGATAGCCGAAGAGGGCAGGGCGGTTGGTGGCGGCGCCGCCGGAGTGACCGTCGATGACGATGGCCAGTTTGGCGCCGCGGGCCTCGGCGATGCCTTTCGCCCAGCCTGTGAACTGCTGATAGAAATCATCGATCGAAACGTGGTTGATGTAATTTTCCAAGGGGTTGAGTCCGCGGATCAGCAGGATCTTGTCGCCCGCCGGGTTGGTCGTTTCGATGAGCAGTCCCGCGCCGACCAAGGCGGTCCTGGCCGGGTCTTCGGGGTGGCGAACCATCATGACTCCGGTCATATTGGGCATCTCCTCCGCGACCGAACTGTATTTTCCCGCCCAGCAGGCACTCGCGATGTGGCCGGACAGTTCGAGCAGCGGCCCGCGTGTCGGGACGAACTGCAGCGGGATCGTGTCGCTCGACACTCCGACTCCCTGAGTGCGCAGTATCGCCTCCTCCAACGCCCGAGTACTGGTCAACCGCTGGAAAGTGTTCGCACTCCTGCGGTTTGCGAAGTAGTCGGCGAACACCTCTTGATTGGTGATGTGGTCGACGAACTCCCGCACCTTGCTCACGTCGTCCAGTGTGGGCGTGTCGGGGCGAATCGTGCTGAGCTGGTCCACCCATTCCGGGTGTTTGCGCATGGCCCAAGCGAAGCAAATGGTTCGCAGGTCGCTGTGCAGATCACCGATTCTGGCCAGGTCCAAGAAGTTTCGTTCGAAGTCCTTGAGGGAACGCAGCGAAGGGAACTGTGGCCCGCTGCCCTCCGGCGGCTCGATGAGCGTCTTGAACTCCGCCACCCGAGCGGCGATGTTGGTCCGTGCTCGGTCGTTCATGGGCGTGCCGTCGGACAGGACACCGGACTCGAGCGAACGCTCCAGCGTCTGAACGTGATCGGCGAGGCTGCGCCCCACCCGCTCCAGCAGATGCGTGAACGGCCGATCGACCGTCGTCAGCACTGTGCGCGCGTCCTCGAGGTCGACGGCCAGCTTGCGATAGCGCTCCAGCAGGTCCTCGGTCCACTGCGGGCCCGCTTCGTCATCGTGCGAGCGCAGTTTGGGGATCTCGAACACGTCACTGGGCTGATACTCCGGATGCATCGGCACGATGCGGCCGTCGAGCTCGGCTTGGGTGTGGTAGGCGAGCACGGTACGAAGCGAGTCCATTCCGTGCGGGCCGAAGCCCGATGTGGCGTAGTTCGTGACATCGATCAGCAGATGAGCGACGAAATCCGACGACTGCACCTTTGCCAGACTCTCGGGCGAGATATCGCCGCTGCGCACCTCGGTTTTGAACGATCCCGCAATCGCTTTCAGCTCGCTGATCGCCCCTTCACCGGTCTGGCGCAGGCCGATGATCGACCGCTCCGGGTGACCTTCGACCAGCAAGTCCCTGACACAGGTGGCGAATTCGGGACGCACCTCGCCGACGAGCTGGGCCGCCACCCGGATCGACAGCGGCTGCTGGCTTGCGGGCAGCTTGCCTACTTCTTCGACGTACCGGCTGAAATCCTTGCTGTGCGGCCCGGCGAGGTGCAAGTCCTCCACCGCCTTCAGTTCCGCCGCGGAGAACGACACGTTGGCGGCGACGTGGTCCGGGAGGTTTGCCAGCTGCCCCGCCTCCAGAAACTTGGCAGCGAACGCGTGCCTGACCGCCGCAGGCGAATAGTCGTCAAGGGTCAATAGGAAGTCCCAGGCCCGCGCGGCAGGCGCTGTTCGTGCCCGGTCTCTGGCAGCCATGCCGGCAGGCGAGAAGTCGCCCGTCACCAGCGTGTGGTCGACGATCCTGGCGAATCCGGTCAACAACCTCGAATCCACCGTACCCGCAGGCAACTGAGCGACCTTCTGCAGCTCACGCCCGAAAGCAGGCAGCTCGGCCGTCTGCGCACTCGCCATTCGGTGCAGCGCAACCTCCGCCATCTCGGGATTGCGCTGCTCGATCGTGCGCAGCGCCGCCGCGGTCTCGGGACGGCCGACAAAAGCCAGCACATCGCCGACATCGTCGGGGCTATATATCGAACTCCGCGCGAACTCGGCCAGCATGTCCTCGGCCATGGGCGTGCGGAGCGCGTCCGGGAGATCGGGATGGGCGGCCAATGCTCGTTGCTTCGCAGCGGTGTTGCGCGACTCGTCGTAACGCGCTTCGTGCAGGCCGGCATCGAGGTCGTCGGCCGCGCGGTCGGAATAGACCTCCACCATGTAGGCACTCATCTCCGCTTGGCGGTTCAAACTCGAAAGATACTCGACTACTCGGCGCTGCTCGTCGGGCGGCCGTTGAGATACGTTCTGCGCCAAGCGCTCCACAGCATCGGATTCCATGCCCAGGCGCGAACCGACGCGCGCCAGCCGCTCCGCGTTGTCAGCGGGAGCAGGCACCGGATCGAACGCATCGGACGCGTGATACAAGGTCGCCGCGTGCTCCGGATGGACCTTCTGATTGTCGTGGCGCACTCTCAGATCGCCGGATGTCATCCACGCTGCGTTCTCGGGATATACCCCCATTGCGCTTGCGTCGATGACGGTTTCGAACCGTTCGGAGGCCTCGACCACGATCCGGGTGACCGGCTCGCCATCCCGCCGTTGAACGATTCGCGTGTCCACCTCACGCAGTGTCCCGGCATAGTCCGAGGGAACGCCGAGCCGCTCCCTCAGGCCACGGGCCGCGTTCGGCAGCGGCAGCTCCGCCGGGTCGAGCGCCGTCGTCGGCGGCCGCCACAGCGTCCTGCCGTCGCCGGTAGGTGCCTTCACCACCAGGAACCGCTCAACTCCCGCCGCGTCGACATGCCGCATCAGCACTTCCGCTGTCCGCAACACTGCATCGGGAGGCGGTGCGACTTCTCCTGCCGCGACCTCTTCCAAGCCGAAATCCCAATCGTCGAAATGGCGAGACGGGACGTTCGAGGCGGGGGCGTCCTCGGTCGCGGCAGCGCCGACGTGCGGCGGCGCATAGGCTGGCTGATCTTCTGCCACAACCACATTAGGCTCCACACTCGGCAGCGGACGCTGTCCACCCGGGTGTGGGAACAGCCCGCCCATGGCGGCGCCGCCCGCGCCGAAGAAGCCGCCGCCGAAGCCGGAGATGAGGGCCTGTCTCCAGTCGCGGCCCGTCAGTTCGGTCCCGGGCAGCGCCCATAGCGCCGCCATTCCCGTCGCACCTCCGACCACGCCTGCGACGCCGCCCACCGCCATCGTGCTGACGGTGCCGAGCACCCGCGGAACTGCCCTACCCTTGGCTCTGGCGGCGACCCGGTTGACGAAGCGGCCGACAGCGGGCGCGGCCGCGGAGGCAGCGAGGGCGCCGAAAGCGCCGCCGACTGCGCCGCTGTAGGCGCCCTCGGCGACACTGCTCCAGTTGTAGGGCTTGTCGGCGCCGTGGTGCTTGACCTCCTTCTCCCACCACTGCGCGGCCAGCGGAGTGGCCGCACCGAACCCTGCGCCCATGCCTGCACCGACGACCAGGAGCTTGCGCGGGCTCGGCAGCGTCGCGCGCACCGCGCCCTCGGCGAGAGCGCGGGCCTCCATCCGCATCACCCCGGTCTCGAGGGCGGTCCGGACGGCGATTTTGGCGCGGATCCGAGCCACGGCGGCTTTGAAGACTCCGCCGGCCATCATGAGATCGACCATGGCCTGAGCGGCGAAGGTGATGCCGATGATGTAGATCTGTGTGGACATCAAATCGAAGTCGTCGGCCCCGCCATGCAGCTGTTTGCTGGAGCTGCCCAGCTGCTTGCCGGAGTTGGCGAACTCGCCGATGCGGTCCTTCAGCTGCCCGGCCAGCACCTGCCCGACCTCGCCGTCGGCACGGTCGGGCAGGGTGTCGAGCCGAACCTTCAGTTCGGCAGCGCAGCTGTCGCAGATCTTCGCGGCCGCGGCCTTGACGTCGCCCAACTGCCGCATACCCCTGGTGTCGGCATCCGGGATGTCACCGGCGATCAGTTCCAGCGCGAGCACCGGCAAATCCCCCGGCACGCTTGGCGTCACACTGCCTCACCTGCGAACTCGATTGTCTCTCGACTACACCTCTCTGTCGGCAAATCTACAACACCGCGGTATGCCGAAACCACGGGCAGAGTGCCGCCTCTGGTGGGAAGCTCGATGGTGAACCACAGGTGTCGACCAGGAAGCGGTACGACGATGGTCGGGCGGGTCAGTGCTGTTGCGGGGGGTTTGAACGGGGCGGTCACGGCCGGGCGGCCGGACGATATCCGCAATGTGGTCCTGGTCGGTCCCACCGGATCCGGGAAGACCACACTGGTCGAGTCGCTGGCGCTGGCCACCGGGGCGCTGAACCGGGCGGGTCGGGTCACCGACGGCACGTCGGTGTCGGACTACGACGACATCGAATTCCGGCGACAACGCTCGATTCAGCTGTCGGTGATACCCCTGGCGTGGCAGGGAAAGAAGATCAACCTCGTCGACACGCCGGGTTATGCCGACTTCGTCGGCGAGCTGAGGGCCGGTCTGCGAGCCGCGGATGCGGCCCTTTTCGTGATCTCGGCAGGCGACGGCGTCGAAGGCATCACGGGGCCGACGCGGCTGCTGTGGGAGGAGTGCGCTGCCGTCGGGATGCCGCGAGCTGTGGTTATCACCCACCTCGAGGCCGCGCGGGCGGGCTTCGAGGACCTCACGTCGGCCTGCGCGGACGTGCTCACCGGCGGCGCCACGGATGAGATCGTGCCGTTGTATCTTCCGACCTACGGCACCCGCGCGGCGGACGGTCACCGGCCGGTCACCGGCCTGATCGACCTGCTCTCCCAGCGGATCGCGGATTATGCCGCGGGCGAACGTCGGCTTGCCGCACCCGAAGCGGGACAGCTCGATTCGATCGAGGAAGCCCGGAATCGGCTGATTGAGGCCATCATCGCCGAAAGCGAGGACGAGTCGCTGCTCGACCGGTATCTCGGCGGCGAGCCGATCGAGACCGACACGCTCATCACGGATTTGGAACGGGCGGTGGCGCGCGGCAGCTTCCATCCGGTGCTTGCTGCGGCACCCGCGGCCGAGGGCGCCAAACACGGGCTCGGCATCGTGGAACTGCTCGAGCTGATAATCGGCGGGTTCCCGCCGCCGGTCGAGCATCGCGGCCCGCACGCCCGCACGCCCGACGGCGCCCGAGAACTCACCTGCGACCCGGCCGGGCCGTTGGCCGCCGAGGTCATCAAGACGGCCTCGGATCCTTATGTGGGCAGGCTGTCGGTGGTCCGGGTGTTCTCCGGCACCCTGCATCCCGACGACACCGTGCACATCAGCAGCCCAGACACCGACGAGCGCATCGGTGCACTGTCAGCGCCGTTCGGCAAGCAGCAGCGCCCAATCGAACAGGCGTTGGCGGGCGACATCGCCTGTGTTGCCAAACTAGGGAGCGCGGAAACCGGGGACACGCTGTCGTCGGTAGGCGAGCCGCTGCGCATAGAACCATGGCCGATGCCGGATCCACTACTGCCCGTGGCGATTTCGGCACGCAGCAAGGCGGACGAGGACAAGCTGTCGCTGGGACTGGCCCGGCTGGTCGCCGAGGACCCAACACTGCGGCTGGAGCAGAACCTGCACACCCACCAGCTGGTGCTGTGGTGCCTGGGCGAGGCGCACCGGGACGTGGCGCTGGAGCGGCTGCGGACCCGGTTCGGGGTGCAGGTAGACGTGGT
The DNA here is from genome assembly GCA_013362555.1 of Mycobacteriaceae bacterium. Classification (GTDB taxonomy): domain Bacteria; phylum Actinomycetota; class Actinomycetes; order Mycobacteriales; family Mycobacteriaceae; genus JABFVX01. The sequence continues at coordinate 6,620 of JABFVX010000487.1, read as the reverse complement.
CCAACATCGGGTCGCGCTACGGGAGACCTTCGCCGCCAAGGCATCCGGGCGCGGCAGACACGTGAAGCAGTCCGGCGGGCACGGCCAGTACGCGATCTGCGCGATCACGGTGGAGCCGCTGTCCGAGGGCTCGGGAATCGAGTTCGTGGACAAAGTCGTCGGCGGCGCGGTGCCCCGGCAGTTCATAGCGTCGGTGGAGAAGGGCGTGCGGGCGCAGGCGGAACGCGGCGTCGCCGCCGGGTACCCGCTGGTGGACGTGCGGGTGACGCTGCTCGACGGCAAAGCGCATTCGGTCGACTCGTCGGACGCGGCCTTCCAGACCGCAGGCGGGCTCGCGCTGCGAGACGCGGCGGCGACGGCGCGAATCCATCTGCTGGAGCCGATCGTGCACGTGACCGTCGCGGTCGACGCGGACCATGTCGGCCCGGTGATGAGCGACCTCTCGGCACGGCGCGGCCGGGTCACCGGCACCGAATCCGCGCGGACCGGCCGCACCCTCGTGCACGCCGAGGTCCCCGAGCTCGAAATCGACCGCTACTCCATCGATCTGCGGTCCATGTCACACGGCACCGGCACGTTCGCCCGCACCTACCTCCGGCACGACCCCATGCCCCCGCAGCTGTCCGCCCGCCTCCGCGAACAGTCCGCCTGATTTCCTGCACCCGTATCGCGCGTCTACACCCTCAGCTGCGGGTGTAGTCGCGCGATACGGGTGCAGGGATGCTCAGATTCGGGGCAGGGCGCGGGGGTTGACCGCGGTGCCCGACTGGTAGGCGCGGGCGTATGCCATGACGTTGGCGACGTAGGCCATGGAGTGGTTGTAGCGCAGGATCGCCTTGGTGCGCTGGGCCGGGTCGCGCATGTCGAGGCCGCCGGAGCACAGGTAGTTGCCCGCAGCGTAGGCGGCGTCGAACATGTTCTGCGGGTCCGCGCCCGGCTTCGCGTAGTGCCGCCAGGTGCCCGGCATGAACTGCATCGGCCCCTCGGCACGCTGGAAGCCGCCGGACTTGTTGCGCACCACCTCATTTCCGGCCAGCGAGCCGTTGAGCACCGGGCCGTGCACCCCGTGCCGGGCGGTGCCCCGCATGTCGACGTCGCCGTTGTTGGCGTGGTGCGACTCGACTTTCCCGATGCCTGCCAGGATCTCCCAGGACATGTTGCACTGCGGCTGCTCCATCGCCATCTGGAACGCGGCGGTCCGATAGGCGACCTCCGCGATGAACGGCACGCCGGGAGTGGGCCGGCCGCTGGAGCCGGCGGCCGCGGATCCCGAGTCCGACGAGCCGCTCGCCGATCCGGTGGGCAGCGCGATCTCCTGCGCGAGCGGTGCGGCGGCAGCGGGCGCGGCCGTCGCCGCGGCGACCCCGGCCGGGACCAAACCGGACAACATGATCACGGACCGCCGGACCGGAGAATCCGACGCCTTGCGGTGACGCCCCAACTTCCCCAAACCTCCACTGCGTTCGACATCTCCCCAGGCCGTCATCGTAGCGTCACCGGACCGAGATGCACCCTTTTTCGCCGGCCGCACCGAGAATCGGCGACTGTTCTCGGTGCGGCTGGCAAAAAGAGGTGCGGCTGGGTCCTCTATCCTGTGGTTATGGCAGGCACAGCGTCTACGAAGGAAGCCAAGGCGGCGGCGAAGGCCGCCCGCAAGCAGCAGTCGCGGGAGCGGCGTTCGCAGCTGTGGCAGGCGTTCACCATGCAGCGCAAAGAAGACCCGCTGCTGCTGCCGCTCATGATCGGCGCCGTCGTGGGCATCGCCGCACTGTTCTTCGTAGTCGGGTTGCTGTTCGACTGGCAGTTGGTGCTGCTGGTACCGGGCCTGCTGGTCGGCGGGCTCGTCGCGTTCGCGATCTTCGCCCGCCGGGTTCAGCGCAAAGCGTTCGCCCGGGCCGACGGCCAGCCCGGCGCGGCGGCCTGGGTGCTCGAGAACATGCAGGGCAAATGGCGGGTGAAATCCGCGGTCGCGGGCAACGCGCAACTCGACGCCGTGCACCGGGTGATCGGCCTGCCGGGGGTGATCCTGGTGGGCGAGGGCGCCGCGCAGCGCGTCAAGCCGCTGATGGCGCAGGAAAAGAAACGCATCGCCAAGCTGGTCGGCGAAACCCCCATCTACGACGTGGTGGTCGGCAGTGACGAGGGCGAGGTTCCGCTGGCGCAGCTGCAGAAGCACATCGTGAAGCTGCCGCGCAATATCGACACGAAGCGGATGGACGCGCTGGAATCGCGGCTGGCCGCCCTCGGCGCCCGCAGCGGCCCCGCGATGCCCAAGGGCCCGCTGCCCGCCGGCGCCAAGATGCGCAGCGTCCAGCGGACCGTGCGCCGGCGCTGAATCCGCACGCCGAACTGGGCCGACGCCCTGGACATGCGAGCGAAGCGGGTTCGGTTCAGAATGAGGGCATGACCACCGCCGCGGACATCATGCACAGCGGGGCGCACTGGATTCCCGCCACCGACAATCTCGTCAGAGCCGCCGAAACCATGCGCGACCTGAACGTGGGCGCGCTGCCGGTCGCCGATGAAAACCGGCGCATGTGCGGCATCGTGACCGACCGCGACATCGTCGTGAAGTGCGTCGCCGAAGGCAGAAACCCGTGGGACGTCACGGTCGGCGAGCTCACCCAGGGCACGCCCCGCTGGATCGACTCGACGGCAGACGTCGGCGAGGTGTTGCGCGAGATGCAGGAACACCAGATTCGCAGGCTGCCGGTCATCGAGGACAAGCAGCTGGTCGGCATGATCACCGAAGCCGACCTGGCCCAGCATTTGGACGACGACCAGCTGGCCGACTGGGCGCACAAGATCTATTCCGAAGGCAAGCCCCCGCGGCGCAATGCCGGCGAACCCGACCTGCCCAGCATGGGCGGCTACCAGCCGGACGAAGACGACCAGCCGTGACTCACCGGGAATTGACGACGGCGGTGCCGGTGGAGCGGTCGTGCATGCCGCGGCCGTCGCCGTCGGCGAACAAGGCGGGCACCACGAAGGCCAGCATGATCTGGCGTGCCAGCGCGCGCACGAAGCCGACTGGGGCGTCGGCGTCCAGCCGGGCCACCCGCAGCCGCAGGAAGTACTGGCCGGGAGTGAAGCCGAACAGCGAGACCGCGGTCACCCCGATCAGGAACCAGACCAGCAGCGTCCACGTCTGGACGGAATTGCCGCTGAGGGCGGCCGGGATCGACGCCGCCCCGACCGCCAGGATCCAGTCGACGAACAGCGCGGCAACCCGGCGGCCGGTCGCGGCGAGGGAACCGCGGCCGGATTCTGGTAGACCGAGCAGTTTGCCCCGGTGCCCGGCGGGGTCCACGCCCGGACCGGCCGGTGACGGGCCGGAAAGCCAGGAACCGGTGATACGAGCCATGTAGTAGATACTACGGAACCCGCCGACGTGGGCCGACAGAGGCATCCCCGGTTAGCTGAGGAATATCGGACACGTGTAACACTGGCGCAACACGGCCTTGACGGCCAGGCAACACGATGTCCCTACCGTTCCGGGGGCGAGTAGCGCCGGCCGCAGTCGAACGAGGCTGGGAACTCATCCGAAGGAGTATGGAGTGGCATTTTCCACGGCCGAAGAGGTCATCAAGTTCATCGCTGATGAGAGCGTTGAATACGTGGACATCCGGTTCACGGACTTGCCCGGTGTTCAACAGCACTTCTCGATCCCTGCGAGCACGTTCACGAAGGACCTGGTCGAAGAAGGCCTCGCCTTCGACGGCTCCTCGGTCCGCGGTTTCCAGACCATCAACGAGTCGGACATGCTGCTGCTGCCCGACCTGTCGACCGTGCAGCTCGACCCGTTCCGAGCCGCCAAGACCATCAACATCGACCACTTCGTGCACGACCCGCACACTCGCGAGGCCTACAGCCGCGACCCGCGCAACGTCGCGCGCAAGGCGGAAGAGTTCCTCAAGAGCACCGGCATCGCCGACACCGCCTACTTCGGCCCCGAAGCCGAGTTCTACATCTTCGACTCGGTGCGTTTCGACTCCACCATGAACGGCTCGTTCTACGAGGTCGACTCGATCTCCGGCGCGTGGAACACCGGCGCGGAGTTCGAGGCCGACGGCGGGCCGAACCGCGGCTACAAGGTGCGCCCGAAGGGCGGCTACTTCCCGGTGGCCCCGTACGACCACTACGTCGACCTGCGCGACAAGATGTCGACCAACCTGCAGAAGGCGGGCTTCGTCCTGGAGCGCGGCCACCACGAGGTCGGCACCGCGGGCCAGGCCGAGATCAACTACCGCTTCGGCACCCTGCTCGCCGCCGCCGACCAGCTGCAGCTGTTCAAGTACATCATCAAGAACACCGCGTGGGCCGAGGGCAAGACCGTCACCTTCATGCCCAAGCCGCTGTTCGGCGACAACGGCTCGGGCATGCACGTGCACCAGTCGCTGTGGCGGGACGGTTCGCCGCTGTTCTACGACGAGAAGGGCTACGCGGGCCTGTCGGACATCGCCCGGCACTACATCGGCGGCATCCTGCACCACGCCCCGTCGCTGCTGGCGTTCACCAACCCGACCGTGAACTCCTACCACCGCCTGGTTCCGGGCTACGAGGCGCCGATCAACCTGGTGTACTCGGGCCGCAACCGCTCGGCCGCGGTGCGGATCCCGGTCACCGGCACCAACGCCAAGGCCAAGCGCGTCGAGTTCCGCGCGCCGGACTCCTCGGGCAACCCCTACCTGGCCTTCTCGGCCATGCTGATGGCGGGCCTCGACGGCATCCGCAAGAAGATCGAGCCGCAGGCGCCGGTCGACAAGGACCTCTACGAGCTCGCGCCGGAGGAGGCCAAGGACATCCCGCAGGCCCCCACCTCGCTGTCCGCGGTCATCGACCGCCTCGAGGAGGACCACGACTACCTCACCGAAGGCGGCGTGTTCACTGAGGACCTGATCGAGACCTGGATCGACCTCAAGCGCAAGAACGAGATCGAGCCGGTCAACCTGCGCCCGCACCCGTACGAGTACAGCCTGTACTTCGACGTGTAAACCCGCGGAGGCTGTCCTACTTTCCGGAATGACCCGTGACGTGCGCTGAGCGCACGTCACGGGTCATTCCGGAGGATTCGGCCCGGCGAGCTACGGGGTGAAGTTGTGGAACAGGGCGATGGAAAGGCCCAGGCCGACCAGCAAATTCACTACCGCGGCGGAACCGAACACGATGATCGGGCGCGCACCTGCCGCGCGCAGGCCGCGCAGCGAGAACTCGAGTCCGATGGACACGAACGCGAAGATCAGAAACCACGTGCGCACGTCGTTGATGACCGCGATGTGGGCTACGCCCGATTTCTTGCTCGCCGACTGCACGTAGAGCGTGCCGATCACCGACGCCGCCACGAAGCCGAGCACAAACTTCGGGCCGACGGGCGGGCCGCCTCGGGAGTGCGCTGGACTCGGAGGGTGAAGTACGCCGTCAGGGCGATCGCGACAATGCCGATCAGGGCGTTCTGGGTGGTCTTGACGATGGTCGCGATCTGCAGCGCCTTCTCCCCCGCGATCGCTCCGGACGCCGCCACGGCGGCGGTGGTGTCGATATTGCCGCCGATCCACGCGCCCGCCACCGCGTCCGAGAGTCCCAGGACGTCGGCCAGCCACGGCAGCAGGAATATCGAGGGCAGCGCGAAGATGATCACCAGCGACGCGGCATAGGCGACTTGCTCCCGCTTGGCCTGCACGGCGCCCGCTGCGGCGATGGCGGCGCTCACGCCGCAGATCGACACCGCCGACGCGAGCAGGGCGCGCAGCTTGTCGTCCAGGCCGAGTTTGCCGCCCAGCCACCAGGTGAATGCGAACACCGCCGTGATCAGCAGCAGCGCCTGCGCGATCGCAGGCCCCGCCGCTGTGACCAACACCTTCAAGTTGATCGACGCGCCGAGCAGCACCACTCCGGTCTTGATGAAGAACTCCGTCCGGAACCCGACCGAAAGCCGTTCCCGCAGATCGAGTTTCGACAGGATCACGGCCCCGAGCAGTCCTAGCGCGATGGCATAGACCGGGAACTCGACGGACTTGGCCACCCGCCGAAACGGGGTGTCCGCGGCCCACTGCGGCACGTGCGTGTCGAAATACCGCGCGGCAGCCCCCAATGCGATCACCACGGCCACGCCGGCGAGCACGTCGCGCGCCTCGACCTTCGGCGACACCGCCGCGGGTGCTGTGCCGGTGTCGACCTCCGACATCACGGCACCAGCCAATCGGGAATCACGCCGATCAACACGAGTGCGATGATCGCAAGCCCGGCGATCGCGGCGAGCCAGTCCTCACTGACGGTGGAGCCGACGACGCGCGGCAGCGGCGCGCGCTCGTCCAAACCCCCGCCCGATGGCGTGACATCCATGGCGTCCTCCTACAAATCCCTCATCGAGGGCCGAACGGTACCCCCACCCCCCGCCCCCCACACCCCTTGAACTCACTCTGACCCGAACCCAGCCGCACGCCTTTTCGCCAAACGCACCGGCAATGGTGCGTCATTTCCGGTGCGTCTGGCGAGAAAGGGTGCGTTTGGCCGGGCGGCTACAGCAAGCCGCGGCGGCGGGCCTCGGCGACCACTTTGGTGCGGCTGTCCACGTCGAGTTTGCCGAAGCTGTGGACCAGGTGGGACTTCACGGTGGCCTC
>JABFVX010000164.1 GCA_013362555.1 Mycobacteriaceae bacterium | reverse complement strand
CCGTCCACGTCGCTGGTCCTGGACCAGTTCGGCCGCAACCTGACCCAGGCCGCGCTCGAAGGCAAATTGGACCCGGTCATCGGCCGATCGAAGGAGATCGAGCGGGTCATGCAGGTGCTGTCGCGGCGCACCAAGAACAACCCGGTGCTGATCGGCGAGCCCGGCGTCGGAAAGACCGCCGTGGTCGAAGGCCTGGCGCAGGCCATCGTCAACGGGGAAGTTCCCGAGACGCTCAAGGACAAGCAGCTCTACACCCTCGACCTGGGTTCGCTGGTCGCGGGCAGCCGCTACCGCGGCGACTTCGAGGAGCGGCTGAAGAAGGTCGTCAAGGAGATCTCCACCCGCGGTGACATCATTCTGTTCATCGACGAGCTGCACACGCTGGTCGGCGCGGGGGCGGCGGAGGGCGCGATCGACGCGGCCTCGATCCTCAAGCCGAAGCTCGCTCGGGGCGAACTGCAGACGATCGGCGCCACCACCCTCGACGAGTACCGCAAGTACATCGAGAAGGACGCCGCGCTGGAGCGCCGGTTCCAGCCGGTGCAGGTGGGCGAGCCGAGCGTCGAGCACACCATCAACATCCTCAAGGGCCTGCGCGACCGGTACGAGGCGCACCACCGCGTCTCCATCACCGACGGCGCGCTGGTCGCGGCCGCCACGCTGGCTGACCGCTATATCAACGACCGGTTCCTGCCGGACAAGGCGATCGACCTGATCGACGAGGCGGGCGCGCGGATGCGGATCCGCCGCATGACGGCTCCGCCGGACCTGCGCGAGTTCGACGACAAGATCGCCGACGCCCGCCGGGAGAAGGAGTCCGCGATCGACGCGCAGGACTTCGAGAAGGCCGCCGCGCTGCGCGACAAGGAGAAGCAGCTCGTCGCCAAGCGGCAGGAGCGCGAGAAGCAGTGGCGCGCCGGTGATCTGGACATGGTCGCGGAGGTCGACGACGAGCAGATCGCCGAGGTGCTGGCCAACTGGACCGGCATCCCGGTGTTCAAGCTCACCGAAGAGGAGACCACCCGCCTGCTGCGCATGGAGGACGAGCTCCACAAGCGCATCATCGGCCAGGAGGACGCGGTCAAGGCCGTCGCCAAGGCGATTCGCCGCACCCGTGCCGGACTGAAGGACCCGAAGCGCCCGTCGGGCTCGTTCATCTTCGCCGGTCCGTCCGGCGTCGGTAAGACCGAGCTGTCCAAGGCGCTGGCCAACTTCCTCTTCGGCGAGGACGACGCGCTCATCCAGATCGACATGGGCGAGTTCCACGACCGCTTCACCGCGTCGCGGCTGTTCGGTGCGCCTCCCGGCTATGTCGGCTACGAAGAGGGCGGCCAGCTCACCGAGAAGGTGCGCCGCAAGCCTTTCAGCGTCGTTCTCTTCGACGAGATCGAGAAGGCCCACCAGGAGATCTACAACACCCTGTTGCAGGTCTTGGAGGACGGCCGCCTCACCGACGGCCAGGGTCGCACGGTCGACTTCAAGAACACGGTGCTGATCTTCACCTCGAACCTCGGCACGCAGGACATCTCGAAGGCGGTCGGCCTCGGCTTCACGCAGAGCAACAACCAGGGCTCGAACTACGAGCGGATGAAGCTCAAGGTCCACGACGAGCTGAAGAAGCACTTCCGGCCCGAGTTCCTCAACCGCATCGACGACATCATCGTGTTCCACCAGCTGACGCAGGACCAGATCATCCAGATGGTGGACCTGATGATCGGCCGCGTCGCGCAGCAGCTGAAGAACAAGGACATGTCGATCGAGCTCACCGAGCGGGCCAAGAACCTGTTGGCCAAGCGCGGTTTCGACCCGGTGCTGGGCGCCCGGCCGCTGCGTCGGACCATCCAGCGCGAGATCGAAGACCAGCTGTCGGAGAAGATCCTCTTCGGCGAACTCGGCCCCGGCCAGCTCGTGCTGGTGGACGTCGAAGGCTGGGACGGCGAAGGCCAGGGCGAGGACGCGAAGTTCACCTTCGCGGCCACGGTCCAGCCCGTCACGATTGTCCCGGAGACCCCGGAGGTGGAAGCCGCTCTCGCCGCCGCCGGCGACAGCAGCGTCATCATCACCGAGACCGGCACCGAGTAACTCACTGTCCAGAACGACTCATGGGTTGCGTCAGACGCAACCCATGAGTCGTTCTGGACTAGAGTCTGGGACTTGGCGATGCGAGATCCCCGCGAATTGGCAGGCGCTTGGCGGAAATACCAGCGTCACACTCGAGCGTCGCCGCCGTCCGATCTCGCGCCTTATGTCGAGTACCTCTGGTCGGCCGAGTGGCACTACGAACGGCCCTACCGCCAGCTCATTGTCCCGCTGCCCAATGTCCACCTCACTTTCCGGGACGGCGAGGCGGTCGTGAACGGAGTGCGCACCCGCTGTCACACGAGGCTTCTCCACGGCGCAGGCCGCGCCTGCGGCGTCGCCTTCCGGCACGCGGGTTTCCGGCCCTTCCTCAGCGCGCCGGTAGCGTCGATCACTGACCGGGAACTGGGCGCCGCTCAGGTGCTCCCGGCGACTGTGCCCGCCGCGCCGGACGCGGCGGAAATCGAGGAATGCCTGCGGGCGTGTTTGGCCGCAGCGTCCGAGCCACGCGACGGCGCCCGACTCGCGGAGGCCGCCATGGCGGCGATCACCGGCGACTCCCGGGTGACCAGCGTCGCGGCGCTGGCACGCCAATTGAGCGTCAGCATTCGAACGCTCCAGCGCGCCTTCGCCGAACACGTCGGCGTGTCACCGAAATGGGTGGTCCGGCGCTACCGCCTGCACGAGGTGACCGAACTGCTGAGCCGAGGCCGCGAACCCCGCTGGTCCGAGCTCGCGTTCGAGCTGGGCTACGTCGACCAAGCCCATCTCATCCGCGACTTCAAGTCCATCTTCGGCGAGCCCCCGGAGTACTACCGGCAGCGCTACACGCTCCAGAACGACCCATGAGTTGCGTCAGGCGCAAACTCATGGGTCGTTCTGGATTCTCGGAGTCCACGGCGTGGGGTGGATTTCGGATGTGTCCGACTGGCCGGCGGCAGTTGTGCCGGTCCATGGGGTGGGGTTGGCGCCTGCGCCCGTGACCGGGACCGATCCGGTCGTGGTGACGTGGACGCCGGGTCCGAATGTCGGTCCCTGGCCGAAACCCGCCTGCACCCAGTCGTTCACCGTGGGCTCGTCGTGATCGCCGGTTCCGAGCAGGATCACCTCGGCGTTCGCCGCGACTGTGGAGTCAGGACCGAGGTCGACCAGAATCTGGTGGCGCTCGGCCAATCCCACCTTCGGGTAGCGCTTGCCGTCGATCCACACCTCGAACCGCATGTTCGGGTTCGGCAGCGGGGTGTCGGCGTAACCCACGCAAACACGTGCGAGCGTGGTGTCGCGCGGAGCGGTCCAGCGGTGGTGCGGCCCGACGCCGTCGCCCGCGCGGACGCGGATGGTGTCGGCCACCCGGCTGCGCAGGGTGATCCAGTGCCGCAACTCGGGGTCGGGTTCGAAGTCCCAGCGCTGCCCGTACAGCGGGGTGCCGAACCGAACCATGTCGAACAGCCGGTCCCCGGGCAGGTCGAACACCATCCCGGGCCACAGGTGCAGTTTGTTCGGACGCAAGCCTGCGCCAGCCAGCGCGTCGACTGCCTCGAGGTAGCGGCTGTAGTGCCTGTCCCACTTGGTCTCGTCGTAATCCACGTGGGTCATGAGCCCCTCGAGCGTGATGTGGCCGCGTTCGATCGCTGCCCGCAACTCGGGTATCAGGTCAGCGAGTTCCGCCGGTACGACGCCCTCCCGGTTCAGTCCGGTGTTGACCGAAAGGTGGACCATCGCCGGTTCGCCGACGGCTTCGGCCGCGGCCGCGATGGCGCGCAGGGTCGCCGCCGACGAACATGCGACTGCGACTTTCGCTCTGATCGCGGACTCGAAGTCGGAGTGGGGGTGCGTCTGCCACGCCAGCAAGGGCTTGTCGATGCCGCAAGCGCGCAGCTTGATCGCCTCGTCGACCATGGCCGCGCCGATGGCGTCGATGCCCGCCTCGGCCAAGGCGCGTGCGACGAGCTCGGCATCGGTGCCGTAGGCGTTGGCCTTGACCACGCCCAGGATCTCGGGCGGCTCGTAGGACGTTCCATGGATGCGGTTGTACTCCGAGACGATGTCCGCGAGCCTGCGGCGGGCCACGGCCAGATTGCCGGCCAGCGCGTCCAGCGCGACAGCGGCCCAAGCCGACGCGAGCGCCGCATCGACGCCGTGTCGCCGCAGCAGCGGATCGGCGACCAGGTCGGTCCCGTCGTGCACGGCGACCCGAGTCCGCCCGCGCGGCGCGCTCAGCAGCTGGTCGACCGGAACGTCCAGCACCGCGGACCACTGCTGTATCGTCGGCGCGCCCGCGACGCCGAGATCCACCAGCACCGCGATGTCGCCCTGCGAAACGGTCACTCCGGCAGGCACTTCGACCGGGAACTGGTCCTGTCCCACCGACCCCGCGATGGGGCACACGGCGCCGTTGATCACCACCGCGAGATTCCGGCGCCCAGCGGTGCCCAGATCATGGGGGATGCCGTCCATGTACCCCAGCCCGACCCAGGCGATCCGCCGCTCGCGGTCGACAGGTATTCCGGAGTAGCCGACTCCTTCGCCCGCGGGCACGGTCTGGGTGAATGGAACCCGCGCCCACCAGCTGGCGGTAGGCCGAAGCCCCAGGCTGGGCACCTCGACCGGGGGATACCCGTACAGCGGGGCGCCCATGCGCGCGGCGGTGGCACGACACAACTCGGGCCGTACGGCGGTCGCCGCGCCGGCCACCACATAGCGGAAACCCTCGGGGTGCACGACCCGATCGGAGCCGCCGAAGATCTTGGTCATTTCGGCGACCTGATGGTCGTTCATCGGGTGCCAGGGTTCGTCGCCGTAGGCCAGTTCGGTGAAGGCGCACATGAATCGGACTGTTTTGCTGTCCAGGTGATCCCGCAGCCGGTCGGCGAACTCGCCGAACTCGTCGACCGGCACGCCGCCCATGTGCTTGCCGGTGTCGACCTCCACGGCGATCTTGGCGCAGGCGCCCAGTTTCGCGGCTGCGCTCGCGATGACGTCCAGCTGTTCGACGGTGGACACCCCCAGGGTCACGTCGGCTTCGATCGCGGCCGCGGCGACGTGGCTGTCGATGGCCAGGCCGGTCGACGTGATCGGCATCGTCTCGCCCGCCGCGCGCAGGTCGAGTGCGATGGGCAGCGGCGCGTGCAGTTCGCTGACCCCGCCCTCGCGCATCGCCCGCGCCGTCTCCAACGGGGCAAGTTCCCACACTTCGCCGACGACGCCCTGGCTGATGGTGTTGCTTATCCTGGTGCTGTTGTGCCGCACGGCGCTCGGCACGAAGCTCAGCATCGACTGCGGCCGTGCGTGGATTCGGCCCCCCACGGGGAGCCGCGCGTCAGCCAGCCGCTCGACCAGGTCCTCGAACCTCCGCGCAAGGTCCGCGTCCCGCTGGCTGAACTCGGCCATCCGGCGGGCGAAGTCCGGATCGTTCGGCCGCATGCTCATGTCGGCGGCCAATGCCATCAGCTCGCGCTCGCGGGCCTGGACCTCGTCGCGCCGGTCGGCGGCGCGGGCCTGGTCCAGTTTTCCGATGACGACCCGGAGTTGACCGATTCGGTTGGCGAACCACAGCTGAGATGTCGGTGTGCCGATCTCCAGAATGTGGTCCACGATCCCTTTCACCGCACGCGCGACCTGGTCGGGATGGGCCCGTGGGGAGACCGCGAGGTCGTAACTGTTGCGGACGTACGGGCTCGGGGTCGCGACGGCGACCGCGCCTGCGCCGACCGGACGCACGTGCGGGTAGACCGAGCGTGCGACACCCGTCTCGTTCACGAGGTCGAAACGCGACCCGGTCCAGCTCACATGCCGATTGGTGATCAGCTCGAGCTCTGCCGCGATGAGTTGATGCAGTTCGCTGTTGGTGAGATCGGGCAGGTCGGCGGGCCGCGCACTGGCGTGGAACTCACCGAGGTTGTGCGCATGGGGAGACTCGTCGAATTCGGCTGTGTACGCGGAGAATTCGACAGCCTCCTCCGGCAAGAGCGCCGTCGCCCAGTGCACGACCCGCTCGGCCAGGAGCGGGTCGTGGCTGGCCAGCAGCGCCATCGTGCTTGCCGAACCCGCGGACGACATCAACTCCCGCCGGTGGTCGATCAGCTCGGCCAAGTCCTTGCTCAGCGCTGACACCGCGGCCATCTGCCCGGCCGACACGGCCCGCTCCAAGCGGTCGACGACGACCGCGAGCGACGCGAACCGCCCGGCGAGAGTGTCGCTCACCTGCAGGGACCGCCGACCGAGCAGGTCGAGGTGAACAGTCCGCCGCCGACCGTGCCGAATTCGTCCCAATGCTTCAGCGACAGCCAATTCGATGTCCTCGTCGGTGAATTCTTGGGGGACGATCACATCGAAGCGGTTGCCTGCACTCCCGTATATCGGGGTCGACACCTGGTTCGGCAGGTCGGCCACCCAGACCGCGACCTCACAGCGTTCGCCGCTTTCATCTCGGAACCAGAAGCGGGCGTTGACCCGATCCCAGTAGGCCTGTCCCTGGGAGATGAGGTGACTTTCCGCATCGAGCCGGCGCAGCAGCGAGGGGTAGTCGAGCGCCGGCCGGGACGTGTCAGGATCCAGCCAGTGGTCGAGCTGCCCGAGCCGCCACGAGTAGGGTTCGCCGCGGTCCACTCGGCGCAGCACCGTGCGGAATTCGGCGGCTTTCGCCGTGATGAAGGCCTGGTCGAATACGGCGAGCCGATCGGCGGACCATTCGGACTGCAACTCCGTGAGTCGCTGTGCGGTGCCTCCTGCCGGGTCCCACATGGCCAGCAGCGCCGTGCGCATATCGGCGCCGGGATCACTGGGCCGCAGACGCAACTCGACGACAAGGTCGTTCAGAGCTTGGCGCAGTTCTTCCGTCGCATCACCTCGGTCGATCGCTCGCACCACGTACCGCAACTCGGCGAACGTGCCCATCATCGCCGGGTCCATGGACGTCTTGAGTTCGTAGGGTTCGGCCTGCCCGTACAACGATGGCCGTAGCCAGTCGTACTGGTGCCGCGCGCGCTGGATCTCGACATGTCGTGCGACGTCGCGCATCGCGGCCACATCGGAGACTCCCGCGGGGATGTGCAGGACGTAGTCGTGCGCAGTGTGTTCCGGCGTCCGGGACCGAGTCGTCGAGGTGACCGGAACCCTGGAATCCGAGGCGGCCCGCAGCGCGACCGTCACTTCGAAGCTGTAGACGTCGGGGAAACGGAAGATTCCTGCTTCGGCGTCCCACGGGGCGTGGGGACCGGTCAGGTCGCCCGCGGCGGCGACCAGACGGTGCAGGCGGTCCACGTCGGATCGGCTGCCTTCGGCCGACTCGGATGCGCCGACGATGTCCGAAGGTTGGCTGCCTACCGACCTGTTCGGGCCGCTTGCGCCGCGTAGGGCGTGTCGTGCCTTGTTGACGTGCTCCAGCGCGCTGCGGGTGGTCGCCCCGACTTTGAACAGGTAGGCGAGTCCGGTTGGCAGATCGATCTGTTTGCGCTTGAGATTGCGCTCCAGGTTGGTGATGAACCGGCGGGTGCTGTCCGCCGCCGCCGAATCGATGGTCCTGCGGGCGAAGTCCTGCGCGACGCGGGCCTCAGCTTCCTGTGCCGCGGCTTGGGGCGCGGCGCCCGCGGATACCAACTGGGCTACATAGTCCGCCAGCAGAGTTGCCGCGCGCCGCTGCCGGTATTCCTCGTACACGCGAATAACGAACCGCCGCGCCGTGGCCGCGGTGGCC
>JABFVX010000326.1 GCA_013362555.1 Mycobacteriaceae bacterium | reverse complement strand
CCGGCGGGTGCCGCCTGACCTTCGTCACCACCCTCGACGACCTCCCGGTCGCGCAGACCGCGACCGGATGGCATACCTACCTCTCGCGGCTCGAACCGCATCTGGCCGGCGGCTTCGTCTCCGAGGACGATGCCCATACGTCGTGGCGCGCGATCCACGAAGGCTGCGCCGAGCGTTTCGGTCTCGACCCCGAGCCCGGTCGGCGTTGGGCCGCGCAGATTTGCCCGCCGCGCAAGGCTGACCGGAGCCGGACGCTCCCGCTCAGCGTCTCGGCGCCGGATTGACGGTGTCGCCGGCCCAACTCAAGTCCGAGTCCTCGGCGATCCGGAAGGCCTCGAAACGGTCGTCGGCCACAACGGCGTCGATCAATGTCCGTGAACCTGCGACGATCGTGGAGTCGAAGTCGATCTCGCTGGCGACGACCCATGTGTGGTCGGCGGGCCAGAGCAGTTGGGGCGTCACTCCGGGGAAGTCGGTCTGCCACCCCAAGCCCGCGGTGTGCACCCAGGCGGGGTCGGCGAGTTCGGAGAGACTGGTGTCGAAGAGCATGAAGTCGCGTCCGGGCCACCGCAGGAACGGGCCCATCGTCGTCGCTCGTGCGACTTCCGGCGCGACAGCGGCGGCCGCCTCGGCCTCCATTCGGGCTCTGGCGCGCTCGAGGTCCTGCGGATCGCCGTCGGTGGACGCGACGAACACCGCACCCGCAGACGCGTTCAAATCGCCGAACCCGTTCCACACTCCAGCGGTCACCTGTTCCGGTGTCCGGGTGGATGTGCGGAGGTGGGCGGTGAGGGCGGCCAGCAGCGTGGGATCGAACCACCCCTCGACGCTCTGGCCGACTTGCCAGCCGTCGTCGAACGACATCGCTTCCTCGTTCTCACCGTCGGTGAGGTTGCGCCACTGCACCAGGGGATGCATGACTCTGCCGTTGCGAGCGGCGACTTCGGCCCATGGCCACATCGACTCCGCCACGATTTCGGGACAACCCCACTCGTCGGTGACGGCGGCGTGGCGTCTGACCGCCTCGACCGGGTGCAGTATCCGCGCGTACGCATCGAAGCCGGCGCCTGCGACGTCGCCGACCCCGTCCCCGCCGGCGCGCGCCAGCAGCCACCCGCCGCGCTCCACATCCGTTGTGAACTTCACCCGGCCAGCCTAGGGCTCGTGTAGAACTGCGAAGGGTGAACCGCCGCCGCTTCGGCTGTGCCGTGGGCGCTTTAGGGTATTGGAATGTCCGGTAGCGGCGGCGGAGCGAGCCAGGTCGAACTCATCGGCCCGGTCGCAGGCGCGGTCATGTACTCGATTGCGGCCGGACTCGTGATCGCGGGTCCCGCAATTGCGGTGGCGGGTGATTCGTGGTGGGACGGCCTGTGCCCGGGAATCGTCACGTTTCCGATCGGCATCGCGATTGCGGTACAAACCTACGAATGGCGGCGCAATGCACGGCGATTCCGGACCGCCGCGGTGCCCGCGACGGCGGAGATCATCGCGGTGCGGATCCGCGAGGGCGGCGAGAATCCGGACGTGGCCGAGCTGAAGGTCCGCATCAGCGGCCCTGGTGTCGACACGTTCGAGGCGGATTGCGAGGAATCGGCCGGCGTGCCGTATCCGAAGATCGGTGAACGGCGCCGCGCGATGGTAGATCCGTCCGACAGCACCTTCGCGATCGGCTACGACCACCTGTTCGGCCACGAGTGACGCTTCAACCATCCAGAATGACCCGTGACGTGCGTTGGAGGCACGTCACGGGTCATTCTGGAGGTCTTCTGTCGGTAGCCGCGGCCAGCCAGAACCACACCGGAGGCAGCGCCACTTCGATGGCGGTGAGCACCAGTTGGAACCAGTGCGGCAGGCCGTGCACCGCTATCGAGAGGAGCCTGCCCACCGCGCCGAGCGCGAAAATGCCGGCCAGCCAGCGAATGGCGGTGGTGTTGACAGGTTTGTCGCGCACCGCCCACAACCAGGCCAAGCCGTAACCGACGAACAGTGCGCCGAAGAACCGGCTCTGGCTGTCGGCGGTGACGCCCGAGTCGGCCATGTCCGGCACGGCGTCGACGCCGAGCACCATGTGCAGCACGCCGATCGCTACGCATGCCCACCCCATGATCGAACTCAGCCATTTGAGCGCGGTCGTCATCCGAACCTCCCGAGCCGATGGTCGACTGGTAGTAGACGTGTGTCTACTTATCAGCAGGCTACGGCTGCTGGTAGACATACGTCAACTAGGCTGGCGAACTGTGACCACTCGCCCCCGACTCGCCCCTGACGAACGGCGTCGGCTGTTGATCGACGCCGGGGAGCGGCTCTTCGCCGACCACGACTATCCGGCCGTGCTCATGGCGGACGTGGCCGCCGCGGCCGGGGTCTCGCGGGCCCTGCTGTACCGCCATTTCCCAAGCAAGCGAGACCTTTTCGTGGCCGTCTACCAGCGCGCGGCCGGCCGGTTGCTGGTGGCCACCACCTTCGACGCGTCGATGTCGCTTGCCGAGCAGCTGGCCGCCGGGCTGGATGTGCACTTCGACTATTTCGAAGCCAACGCCCACTCGGTGCTTGCCGCCAACAAGATCCTCATCGGCGACCCGGCCATCCAAGCCATCATCACCGGCGAGCTCGGCGAGCTCCGCAACCGGATCCTGGCGGTTCTCGATGTCGAACCCGAAGCGCGCGAGACAGTTTCATCGGTCCTCGCGAGCTGGCTGACGTTCGTGCGCGTCCTGACAGTCGACTGGCTCGAGCACCGAAGCTGCCCGCGCCCGGTGCTGCGCGACGTCTGCGTCGGGGCGGCGCTGGGCGCACTGGCACCGCTGCACTCGCGGTGAGCGTGATCAGAGGAAGCTGCCGCCGCCGTTGACGGCAACCGTCTGCCCGGTGAGAAAGCCGTTGCTGATCGCCAGCAGCACAGCCCGGCCGATGTCGTCCGGGGTGCCGATGCGGCCGACCGGGATGCGGTCGGCGACGCCTGCCTCCTTCAGCGGGGCGGCCATCTCGGTATCGACCAGACCGGGCGCGATCGCGTTGACCGTGATCCCGTCGGCGGCCAAGTGCGCGGCGTAACCGCGGGTGAGCCCTTCCAGACCCGCCTTGGACGCGTTGTAATGCACCCCGACGCTGCCCGGACCTCGGGCCGCGACGGACGAGATGTTCACGATTCGCCCCCATCCCCGCTCCCGCATCGCGGGCGCGACGGCCTGGATGGACAGGAACGCCGACTTCAGGTTGATCGCCAGGGTCTGATCGAAGTCTTCCTCGGTGATGTCGTCCAGGCCGCGGACGGTGGCGATGCCCGCGTTGTTGACGAGCACGTCGATCGGGCCGAGCTCCGCGGCCACGCGCGCCGCCATCGCCGCCACCTCAACACGCACCGAGACGTCCGCCTGCACCAGGATCGCCATGCCGCCTGCTCGCTCGATTTCGGCCACCGTGTCCGCGGCCTCGACCTCCCGGCTCCGGTAGTTCACCGCTACGGCTGCCCCGGCGCTCGCGAGTGCGACCGCGATACCCCGTCCGATTCCCCGCGAACCACCGGTCACCAGGGCGACGCGACCGGCGAGGGTGACGTTGTTCTCCATGCCCGAACCATATTTCTTCGAGCGCACTCCAAGTCAAGGCCGTCCCGGTCCGTCGGCATCGGATGAATTCCGGGCGCGGCTCGAGTCTTTATTTCGTGCCCGATCGGGCCGCCGCGGGAACCCGCGGTTCACAACCATCCGGAAACCGGAGCGAAGACATGCGAATTGAGAACGGGACGGTACTGATCACCGGGGCGAACCGGGGTATCGGACTGGCACTGGTGCAGGAGGCGCTGCGGCGGGGAGCCGCGCAGGTTTACGCCGGTGTCCGCGCGCCGTGGAGCCACCCCGATCCCCGGGTGGTCCCGCTGATCCTGGACGTGACGGACCGGCAGCAGATCGGCCGCGCCGCCGGGCGAGTGTCGGAGCTGGATGTGCTGGTCAACACTGCCGGCATCGCCGTCTACGACGACCTGACCGACCGCGACGTGATCGACCGGCACCTCGCGGTGAACCTGTACGGAATACACGACGTCACAACGGCATTCCGTCCGCACCTGATCCGGTCGAAGGGAGCGGTCGTCAACAATCTGTCGTTGAACTCGCTGGCTCCCTTGCCGGTCATTCCGGCCTACGGCATCTCCAAAGCGGCGGCCTTCTCACTGACGCAGTCGCTTCGGGCGCAACTGTCCGCTCACCGGGTGAGCGTGCATGCCATATTGACCGGTCCCACCGACACCGACATGAATCGCGGTTTCGACATCCCCAAGGCGACAACGGAGTCGGTCGCACGCGCCATCTTCGACGGCGCCGAGCGCGGCGACGAGGAGATATTCCCCGATCCCTGGTCGGAGTCGCTGGCCGCGGACTGGTTGGGCGGCGCGGTCAAGACACTGGAGCGTCAACTCGCCGAGGGTGCGGGCGAGCCGGACCCGAACGTGACTGTTACCGGATGACGTCCGGCAGCGCGAAACCGGCGACGAGTCCCGGGTCCAGAAAAGCGGTGAGGCGAGCGATGCGACCGCCCTGCACGGTGAGGACGTCGATGCCGACAGCGCGGTACCGGCCGCCGGGGTCGCGCTGGTACAACGCCGCGGCGGGGCCGCCGTTGGCGCCGGTGCGGACCAGCCGCCAGCGGCCCGGCTCGGTGAGCACCTCCCGCCGCAGATAGTTCAGCACCGTGTCGCGCCCGACGAACCACGTGGGCAGCGGCGGCATTTCCAGTTCGACGTCGGCGCGCAGCAATTCGGCCAGCGCGCCGACGTCGGCCCGCTCGAAGGCGTCCATGTAGCGGTCGAGCAGCTGCCGGGTGTCGGATGCCTCGGGTTCGCTCAGCACGTCCAAGCCGGGGGCCACCTGCGACAGTCGCTCGCGGGCGCGCTGCAGCGCACTGTTCACCCCCGCGGTCGACGCACCGAGGAGTTCGGCGATCTCCTTCGCCCGCCAGCCTGCCACCTCCCGCAACACCAATGCCGCGCGCTGCCGCGCCGACAGGTGTTGCAGCGCCGCCACGAACGCCAGCCGCACCGAGTTTCGCAGCGCCACCACGGCCGCAGGATCGTCGGTAGCCGCGCGCAGCAGGCTGTCCGGAAATGGTTGCAGCCAGGGCACCTCGGCGTCCGGCAGGCCTGCGGGCGCGCCGTGTTCGGCAGCGGCGCCGAGTCCGGACGGCAACGGCCTGCGTTTGCGTGTCTGCAGTGCGGTCAGGCATGTGGTCGTCGCGATCTTGTACAGCCACGACCGCACCGAGGCGCGTTCTTCGAATCCGTCGAAATACTTCCAGGCCCGCAGATACGTCTCCTGAACCAGGTCCTCCGCCTCGTCCAGCGAGCCCATCATGCGATAGCAGTGGGCCAACAACTCCGGCCGGTACCTATCCGTGCGCTCGGCGAACTCCGCGGCCCCGACCGCCTTGGCTTGACCCATGCCGACATCGACGCCCACATTGCGCCTGCTATTCCCGGAGGGTCCCGGGGTCAGGCCAGCGACAGGAACACTTTCTCGAGCTTCCTGGCGTCGAGGCCGTTCGGGCCCTCTGTGGCCAGGCAGTGCTGGAGGCCGGTTGCCACCAGCGCGTATCCGCTGCGGCCGAGCGCCTTGTTGACCGCGGCCAGCTGTGTGAGGACTTCCTCGCACTCGGCGCCCTGTTCCAGCATTCGGATGACTCCCGCGAGGTGGCCGTGGGCTCGCTTCATCCGGGTGATCACAGCTTTGGTGTCTTCTGGCTGGAGTCGCATGCGCCTGTCTCCTCTGGTGTCCGCCCGCCCGCTTATCCCCCGGGGGGGATGGTACCGTGGCGTTCGCGCAGCCCCGTCGACGCGGGGATACCGCCGGCACCAGTGACGAAAGGCTGAACCGCATGTGTAACCCAGTACGCTGCCGAGTCTGCGGCAAAACCACTTGGTCTGGTTGCGGCGGCCACATCGACGAGGTTCGTGCGGGAGTTCCCGCCGACCAGTGGTGCCCCGGCCACCCCGATTCCGGCGGCGGCGGGCGCCTGCGGCGGTTTCTCGGGCGATAGCAACCGGACATCGAGTTCCGCCATCATCACGGACGTTTGGACATACCCCCGTCTCCTGCTGCGCCGTCGCGTTCCGCGGCGGCGCTGCGTCGACCTAGGCTGTGCGGATGGCCTGGAGTCTGTTGGGCGCCTTTGCCGCCAGTGTGTGTTTCGGGGTCGCGACCGTGCTGCAGGCGGTGGCGGCCCGGCGGGCGCCGTCGACGCCGGGCGTGGACCCGCGGCTGCTGGTCCGGCTTGCCACCCAGCTGCCGTACCTCGCGGGGATCTCCCTCGACCTGCTCGGATTCGGGCTGGAACTGGCTGCGCTGCGCTCGCTGCCACTGTTCGTGGTGCAGGCGATCATCGCGGCCAACCTGGCGGTAACGGCGCTGGTCGCAGCCCAGGTGATGGGTGTCGAGCTGACCGGTCGCGAGTGGGCGGCGGTCGCTGTCGTCTGTGTCGGACTGGCCATGCTCGGCTCGAGCGCGGGCAGGGAAAGCGCCGCGCAGGTGAGTCCGGCTTTCCGGTGGTCGATACTCGGCAGCGCGTTGCTCCTGCTGGCGGCCGGCGTCGCCGCCGGAAGGCTGACGGCGATGGCGCGCGCGGTGGCTCTCGGCACGGTCGCAGGACTCGGCTTCGGCGTCGTAGCGATCGCGGCCCGGGTGCTCACCGGTTTTGCGCCGCTGGAGCTGTTGTCGGACCCGGCGGCATATGCGCTGGCAGGCGGCGGGGCGGCGGCAGCGCTCTTCTTCGCCACCGCGTTGCAGAGGGGCTCGGTCACCGCCACTACCGCGGCGGTTGTCGTTGCCGAGACCGTGGTTCCGGCGGCCATCGGGATCCGAGTACTGGGCGACCAGACCCGCAGCGGCTGGCAGGCGGTGTGCGGATTCGTCCTGGCGCTGGCAGGCACGCTGGCCCTGGCCCGTTTCGGGGAGCCGCCCGAGTCGCAATGAGCCCGGCCAGCTGGGGCGGGTTCTCGATTATTCGGAGAAGTCGTCGTATTTCCGGCGAAGGTGCAGGGGATCGCCGCGCTTGATCAGCAGTCGCAGCGTGCGATACGGCACGGCGCTGTACGGCACGTACCCGTCCTGTTCGACGAACGGATAGCCGTCGAACAGATTGACCTCGGGATCACCGTTGCGATAGAGCCACCGACCGCCCCTGACGCGGCGGAACGCCTCGCCGGTGTACCAGCTCGCGCCCTCCACGAAATCCGCGTTCGCCGGATCGGCAAAGGTATCGATCGTCGGTGTGCGGCGCAAGACGATGGCGCCCAACGCTTCCAATGACTCCGGAGAGTAGTCCCAGGCGACGCCGGCCCCGTAGGTCGCGGCCCAGTGCGCGAACTCCGCTTGCCTTGTCCGCAGCCAGGTCTGGAGGTACTCGACCTCGGCGGCGTCGGGTTCCCAGGGCGGCGGAATCGGCTCGAACAGCAGGCCGAATGGCGTGCCGAGCGCGTTGAGGGCCGTAGGATCGCCGAAGAATGCTTCCCCGGTGACATCGGGGTCGCCCGGGCTCACGGTGCACCAGCGCGCGGGCGAGTCGGAGGGCGTCAATTGTCCCACGGCCGAGCAGAACAGCTCTTGGGCGTCGATATTCTCGTCCGGTCCGTGCACGACCGGCCATTCGTGCTGTCGCCCGCCGCAGCGGAATCGCAGCAGGTGCCAACCGTCTGCCGTGTCGACCACTTCCGTGTCTGTGATGGTGAACAGCCCGCGTCCGCAGGCCGCGATCCGCTCCAGTTCCGCTCGGTACACCCAGGCGTCGTTCTCGCACGCGCCCCGGAACGTTTTGTACTCGGTGCTGTA
>JABFVX010000460.1 GCA_013362555.1 Mycobacteriaceae bacterium | reverse complement strand
ACGTCGTGGGCCCGGGGTTCAGCGCCGACGGCACGCTGATGGTGACCGGCTCGGTCGGCCTGCGGGCAAACACCCTGGGGGAAGGCAATATCCAGGTGTGGAATACCGCCGACCCGCATCGTCCGCGCCGGATCGGCGAGCTTGCGGGGCTGGCGCCCATCACGGATCTGAAGGTCGCTCCGGACGGGCGCACGGTGGCGACGGTGGACCAGTCCGCGTCGACCGTGCGGCTGTTCGACCTGTCCGCGCCCGAAGCCCTCCGCCCGCTCACCGACCTGGCCCTGCCCGCCAGGTACACCTATGCCCTGGCGTTCCGGCCGGATTCACGGGTGCTGCTCACCCAGCACGACGACCACGCGATCCGGTTGTGGGACCTGTCCGACCGGGCCAGGCCCGCGCCACTGGGCGATCCGCTCGTCCCGCTCGCCGACGGCTTCGTCACCGCGGCCGAGTTCAGCCCGGACGGCGGCGTGCTCGCGATGGCCTCGGGCGGGCGCGGCGTGCTGTGGGACGTTTCGGATCCGCTGCGGCCCAGGCAGATCGGACATCCGTTCGGCATCGGGACCAACGCGGTGCGCAGGCTGGCGTTCAGCCCGGACGGGCACACCCTGGTCACCGGCGGCGACGACGGGCTGCGGCTGTGGGACATCGCCGTGCCTGCGCGACCGGAGCTGGTCGGCGGCCCGCTCGCGACGCACTCGGTCGCGTCGCTGGCGGTCAGCCCGGACGGCGGCCTCGTCGCCTCCGGCGGCGACGACGCGGCGGTGCGCTTGTGGGACATCAGCGACCGCGGCAGGCCGAAGCCGATCCGGCACTCGCTCGCCCTGGCCAGCACCCCCTCCTGGAAGGTGGCCTTCCACCCGGGTGGGCGGGCGAAGCCGACCCGCGCCGGGGTCCGCTCCGCGGGACTGTTCCTCGCGGGCAGCGGCGAAAGCGGCGTGCTGCGCATGTGGAACCTCGACGCCGCCCGAGCCGCGGCCCGCATCTGCGAGGTCACCCGCTCCATCCTCACGCCCGCCACGTGGCGGCGCGTCCTCCCGCAACTCAGGTACGACCCGCCGTGCGCATGACCCCCGACCTCGGGCCGCAATGAAATCCGCAGATGACCCGGGACGTGCGTTCGGCGCACGTCCCGGGTCATCTGCGGAATGCTGTGGCGTTCCGGGTTATCTCCGGTTGACTCGAGTGAGGGGGTTGGCGCCGCGGGAGGCTTGGACCGGGCCGCCGATGGGGCGGCCGGGAGCTCGGTAGGCTCGCAGGAACAGGCCGACGGTCTGCCGACAGATCGTCTCCTGTTCCTCCGCCCCGAGACGCTGGGTGCCGTACCGCGTGCGCGCGGTGCCCTGCTGCATGATCAGCGCGATGAAGTGCCGCGCGGCGGTGGCGGGGTCGTTGATCCACAGCTCGCCGCGCGCGGTGCGGGCGCGGAAAGTGTCGGCGAGCGAGCGCACGAGCGGTGCGGGCTCGTCGTCCAGCGCGGCGCGCAGGGAGGGCTGGTGTGACACCTGGCTGATGACGAGGCGGCGCAGTGCGGTCGTGCGCTCGTCGAGCAGCGCGACCATGACTCGCCGTGCGATGCCGAGCAGCTCCGCGCCCGGATCTGCGGGCTTGGCCGCCGCGGCCGCCTGCTCGCCTGCGGCGAACTTGCCCGCGATGCGGGTTCGCTCGTGGTCGATGGCAGCGAGGAATAGGCGCTCCTTGTCGCCGAAGTGGTTGTACACCGTCTGCTTGGCGACTCCCGCCGCTTCGGCGATCACGTCGACCGACGCGCGCTCATATCCCTCTCGAAGGAACACCAGTATGGCCGCATCGAGAATGATGCGATGCTTGGCTGGGTCCCCCCCTTTCGATCGCCCGACGGTAGCTCGCGGGCTGACGGTCTGCGTTGGCATGGCGGCATCCTTGCAAAAAAGTGAAGCCGAACCACCCATCTTTCGGATTACGGCCAGACTTTCCAGAGACACGCCGAGCAGTTGCGCGCTTCCGGCGTGTCGCGTCGTCGCCGTCGGCCGAATGTGGCAAAGGCTGTGACATTCGCGGTCTTTTCACCACGAATTTCGCCACGAGCAGCGTGATTACGAGAAATACTTGTCGTGGCTTTCTCTTCACATCACCGGTTGCGCGGGCTCCCGGTTCTACCGGATTCGACGGCGCCGCACCGGTTTCAACGCGTGCGGAGCGTAGTGATGACTCATATCCACGGCGGGCAGAAACTTCATCCGGTCACTCAGTCACCGGATGAATCCGACGGCGAATCCGACTGCATAGTGCGCGTCACCGGCCTGGTGAAGTACTTCGGCCGCTCGCGCGCGCTCGACGGCATGGACCTCACGGTTCGACGCGGCGAGATCCACGGCGTGCTCGGCCCGAACGGCGCAGGCAAGACCACGTTGATCAAAACCTTGCTCGGGCTGCTGCACCCGGAGGCGGGGCAGGTGGCGGTGCTCGGCCGCGCGCCGTGGAACGACGCCGCCGGCCTGCACCGCAGGATCGCGGCGGTGCAGGGCGAGGTGTCGCTGTGGCCGACCCTGACCGGCGGCGAGGTCATCGACCTCATAGCGGGCATGCACGGCGGAGTCGACCACGTTCGGCGCGACGAGCTGCTGAGTGTGCTCCAGCTCGACCCGGGCCGCCGGTGTCACGCCTACCCCGCGGACGACCGGCAGAAACTCGGGCTGATCGCCGCGCTGGCCTCGGAATCCGAGCTGCTGCTGTTGGACGAGCCGCGCGCCGGGCTCACGCCCGCCCAATACGCGGCGGTCTGCGAGTGGCTGTACTCCGATCGGAGCGGGGACCGCACGGTGGTGCTCGCGAGCCCGCTTCTGGCCGAGGTGGACATCGCCGACCGGGTCACGATTATCGACCGCGGCCACACCCTCGGCACCGGCACCCTGGCTGACCTGCGTCATCTCACCCGAACCGCGATAGTGGCGGAGCTGGACCGCCCGGACCGGACGCTGGCTCGGTTCGACGGCGTACACAATTTCGAGCTCCGCCGGAACACGGTCCGCTTCGACGTCGACAGCGACCGCCTGGACTCCGCGCTGCGCGGCCTGCTCGCCTGTGGCCTGCGCAGCCTCGACAGCCGCTCCGCGACCCTGGAAGACCTGCTCGCGCGGCAGAGCGCGATGTTCCTCGGCGCCTCTCTGGCCCCGGCCTGGGGCCTATAACCCCTCCAGAATGACCCGTGACGTGCGGTGTTGAATGGCGCTGCTCGCGAGGCCCTGCGGTGTTACGCAGGCTGCCTCCTCGGGCCCGCCGTCTCGCAGCGCGAAAACGCACGTCGCGGGTCATTCTGGAGGTCGGCGCGCGGCCGCTGAGTGGGACTGGTCAGGTTTGGAATCGGATTGTGTTGGTCATTTTCACCACGTACACGTCGTCGGCAACCGATTATGGTTGGCGTCCGTCTGATGCCACGAGCGCAAACCCGGGGCATGGGCGGACGTGGTTGTACGGAGTAGAATAGTGGGCACTAGGGACACGATCATGAATACGTATCCGACTCTACCCCAGCGGATGTGGAGCATGCGGCCGTGGCGGGTCTGCCCGCTCATGCGCATGAGCCACCGCGTTGAGTCGATGATCCACGCCGGAATCCTCGCGCTGATCGCTTTGGCGCTGCCGGTGGCGGCGGCCATCGGCACGTCCACCTACACATCGCGGGTGGAGCAGACCAGCCAGATTTCCGAGTCCGTGCGGCAGATGGACGCGGTGGTGGACATCACCCCGCATGCGAAGGACGCCGTGCTGGGGATGGTGTCCGTCCCGGTGCACTGGACGCTGGACGATCGCAGTCACAGCGGGGCCACCATGGCCGACGCGTCCGTCAAGCAAGGCGACAGCGTGCTGATCTGGGTTGGCCCGGACGGCGAGCAAGCCGCCAAGCCGCCGAGCCGCACAGAAGCGCTGCCGGACGCGATCGCCGTCGCCGTCGGTTGCTTCGGTCTCTTCACCGCCGTCATGCTCACGCTGTGGCACGGCGCAGGCAGATTCCTCGACCACCTGCGTTGGAATGACTGGAGCCGCGAATGGGCCGCCCTGGCCGTCGACCGCAAGTGGAACCACCTCTAGCGCCCGGCCAACCTCCAGAATGACCCGTGAAGTGCGTCCACCGCACTTCACGGGTCATTCTGGTCGGGATTTGGCGATCAGCTCCGCCGCCCGCTCGCCTATGAAGACGGTGGGAGCGTGGGTATGGCCGCGCACGAGGGTGGGCATGACCGACGCGTCGGCCACCCGCAAGCCCTCGACGCCGCGCACGGTGAGGTCGGGAGCGACGACCGAGGTCGAGTCATAGCCCATGCGACACGTGCCCGCCGGGTGGTACAGGGTGTGCGCGTACTGGTCGAGCGCCCGGGCCAGGGCGGCCTCGCCCGCCGGGCGGATGGCTGCGGGCGAGCCGTCGGGAAACGGCGGGTAGACCAGCTTGCCGAGCCGGCGCCCGAGCGCGGGCGCCTCGGCGATCCGGGCGCACTGGCGCAGGCCTTCCAGCAGGGCGGCGCGGTCCGCGCCGTCCACGTCCGACAGGTAGCGCGGGTCGATCCGGGGCGCGACTGCGGGGTCGGTCGACACCGGCTCGACGGTGCCGTGGCTGGCCGGCGTGAGCAGCACCGCGGCCAGGATGACCCCGTGTCCCGAAGGTTCCACCAGACCCTGGTGGAAGAACGGCGCGGGTGCGAATATCAGCTCCAGGTCTGGCAGTTCCAGGTCCGGGCGGCTGCGCACGAACCCGTAGGCCTCCCCGACGTTCGAGGTGAGCATGCCCGTGTGTCGCGTCAGGTACTGCGCCAGCCTGCGCAGCTGCGTCGCGGCGTACAGCGAGTCCGACTCGACCGCGAAGCCGATGCCGGCGACGAGGTGGTCGCGCAGGTTCTCGCCCACCTCGGGGGAATGGGCGACGCACGGCACGCCGAGGCGGGCCAGCCGGTCCCGGTCGCCGACGCCGGAGAGCATCAGCAGTTGCGGGCTGTTCACCGCGCCGCCGCACAGGATCACTTCGCGTCGGGCCCGGGTGGTCCGCAGTACGCCCGCGTGCCGGTATTCGACCGCCTCGGCTCGCGGCACGGCGGCCTCGGTGTCGAATTGCAGGCGGGTGGCCATGGCCTCGGTCAGCACGATGAGATTCGGGCGGCTCAGGACCGGCCGGAGGTACGCGTCGGCGGTGCTGTGCCGCCTGCCGTCGCGCTGGGTTACCAGCGTTTGCGCAAAGCCTGCGGGGTGCGGGCTGTTGGGCGCTTCGACGACGAAGCCGCACTCCTGTGCGGCGGTGAGGTAATCGGCCGTGACGGAGCGCGGGCTGCGCTGCGGGCTCACGGCCACTTCGGTGCGGGCGAGCAGTTCGAAGGCCCGGTCGGGACCCCAGTCCGGGCCTGCGGCCTTCGCCCACGCCTGGTAGTCGGCCGCGAAGCCGGGCACCCACATCATCGCGTTCATCGACGACGAGCCGCCGAGCATCTTGCCGCGCGGCCAGTAGATGCGCCGGTGGTTCAGCTCGGGCTGCGGTTCGGTGAAGTAGTCCCAGTCCACCTCGCTCCGGAACAGGTTTGCGAATCCCGCCGGAATGTGGATGTAGGGATTGCGGTCGCGCGGACCCGCCTCCAGCAGCAGCACGGTGGTGTTCGGGTCCGCGCTGAGCCGGTTGGCGACGACGGCGCCCGCCGACCCCGCCCCCACGACGATGTAGTCAACGGCCATGGGGGCGTTCGGCATAGGAACCTTCCGGGTCGTACTGCGGCGCCCGTCGGGCTGCGGTGAGCCGAGTCGCCGCTAGCGGTGCGCCGCTAGCAGTTCTTCAGCTCGGGGCTCTGGGCCAGCAGCTGAGCGCGGGTGGAGACGAAAGTACGGTACGCCGGCCCGTCCGCGTCGCCCAGCCGGAACGCGGCGACCCGGTGACAGTTCTGGAACGCGAGCTTCACGTCGAAATGGCGCTCGATCGCGCCGCGGATCGGGTCGGACGCCATGGCCCGCAACAGCTGGCCCTGCTCCGTGTCGGTTGGCGGGATCGAGGCATCATCGGCGAATTCATCCGTGCCGGAACGCAAATCGGCGATGACACCGGTGATGATCGTCCAGGCGTACGGCAGTGATTCGCGTACGACTTCGAGGAACTCGGCATCGCTGATTTCGCCCTGCTCGGCTCGTTCGAGTAGTGCGGTGGGGACATCGAGAGACATGGGTGGCCTCCGCTCAGAAATTTCTCGGGATGGTGACGAGCATCACTCATGCTTCCCGAAAGTGGTTGTCATTGCAATAGTTTGGGCTGGACATCCCACCTTCCGGCGCGTCGCGGACACGTCGCCGCTGTGGTACTGCCGTTAGAATCCACCCACGTCACAAGGGTGTGAGGAGCTTCCGCAATGACCGACCAGACACGGCGCAACATTCTGATCACGGGTGCCAGCTCCGGCCTCGGCGAGGGGATGGCGCGGCTGTTCGCCGCCCGCGGCCGCAACCTCGCGCTGTGTGCCCGGCGGGCGGACCGGCTCGAGGAGCTGGCCGCCGAGCTGCGCGCGCAACACCCCGGCGGCACCGTGGTGGTGCGCCCGCTCGACGTGAACGACCACGACGCGGTGTTCCGGGTGGTCCGGGAGTGCGACGAGGAGTTGGGCGGGCTGGACCGGGTGATCGCCAACGCGGGCCTCGGCAAGGGACAGCCGGTGGGCACCGGGTATTTCCGGGCCAACAAACAGACCGCCGAGACGAACTTCATCGCGCTGCTGGCCCAGTGCGAAGCCGCGATGGAGCTGTTCCGCAAGCGCAACTCCGGACACCTGGTGGTGGTCTCGTCGGTGACTGCCGTGCGCGGCGCGGGCGGCAACCTCACGTCCTATGCCGCCAGCAAGGCGGCGGCTACCTCGCTGGCGGAGGGCATCGCCATGTCGGTTGCCGACACCCCCATCAAGGTCACCTGCCTGATGCCCGGCTACATCGAATCCGAAATGACCGCCCGCGCCAAGAAGACTCCGCTGCTGGCCACCGCCGCCGCGGGCCACCGAGCGCTGGTCGAGGCCATCGAGCGCGAGCCCGGCGCCGCCTTCGTCCCGCGCTGGCCCTGGGCCGTCATGGCCCGCGTGATGCGCTACGCCCCCGCC
Source organism: Mycobacteriaceae bacterium (assembly GCA_013362555.1). GTDB lineage: Bacteria > Actinomycetota > Actinomycetes > Mycobacteriales > Mycobacteriaceae > JABFVX01. Next base: position 14,995 of record JABFVX010000460.1, on the reverse strand, counting down.
CCCCTGGCCCGCCGCCTGGGCTAGGCCCTGCCGCACCCCTTGTGGCTAAACGCACCGCCTACTTCCGGTGCGTTTAGCCACAAGGGGTGCGGCTGTCAGGCGGTGGGGGTCTTCGGGGGTGCTATGCCCCAGTGTTCGTGGAGGGCGGCGGCGATCTCCGGGACGACCGTGACCGGAACGCGCTTGCGGCGCAGGGCCAGCCGGAGTTCGCGGACTTGTTCGCGCTTGCGCAGTTCGTAGGGGTTGGAGACGGGGCGGGAGACCGGCGGGATGCTCAGCAGGACGAGCTCGTCGCCGTGGGCGGCGCCCGCGGCGAGGTCGAGCGCGAGAGTCCAGCGGCCGTATTCGTCGTAGGCGAAGCGGCCCCCGCGCACGTCGGCCCAGCCGATTCGGCGGGTGCGCAGCGTCCGGCGCAGCACCACCGCGTCGTCGCCGAGCGTCACCCCGTCCATCCGGCGCAGCAGCGCGCCGAGCGGAATCGCGACTGTCAGGCCGAGCAGGATGCCGGTGAAGATCCGGTCGACGCCGGAGCCGATCACCACCGCCGCGCTCACGGCCGCCACTTCCGCGCTGACCACCGCGGCGTACAGCAGGTACTTCCATGCCGGCACCGTGCCGGCTCGAACGGGTGCCACGCCGACCAACGTACCCGTGCGCCGCGCGGAGAAGCGAGCCGTTACGTTGTGACCGTGCGGATCGGACTGAGCATCAACTACGCGGGCGGCTTCAAAGAGATCGCGGCCGAGGTCGCCGACTACGAGCGCGCCGGGCTGGACATCGTCTTCGTGCCCGAGGCGTACTCTTTCGACGCCGTGAGCGCCCTGGGCTACCTGGCGGCGGCCACCTCCCGGGTGGAACTGGCGTCGGGCATCATGCAGCTCTACACCCGCACCCCCACGCTCACCGCGATGACCGCGGCAGGCCTGGACTACGTCTCCGACGGCCGGTTCGTGCTCGGCCTCGGCGCGTCCGGCCCGCAGGTGATCGAGGGTTTCCACGGCGTGCGCTACGACGCGCCGCTGGGCCGCACCCGTGAGACGGTCGAGATCTGTCGCGCCGTGTGGCGCCGGGAGCGGCTGGAGTACCAGGGCAAGCACTACCGGGTGCCGCTGCCCGCGGCGGAGGGCACCGGGCTAGGAAAGCCGCTGAAGATCATCAATCACCCGGTCCGGGAACGGATTCCGGTGCTGCTGGCCGCGATCGGGCCGAAGAACGTGGCGTTGGCCGCCGAGATCGCCGAGGGCTGGCAGCCTATCCACTACCTGCCGGAGAAGGCCAAGGACGTCTGGGGCGACTCACTGGCCGCGGGCGCCGCCAAGCGCGACCCGGAGCTCGGCCCGCTGCAGATCTTCGCCGGGCCCGCCCTCGCGATCGGCGACGACGTCGACCACCTGCTGTCGTTCGTGAAGCCGGTGCTGGCGCTCTACGTCGGCGGCATGGGCGCCAAGGGCAAGAATTTCTACCACGAGCTGGCCTGCCGCTACGGCTACGCCGCCGAGGCCGACCGCATTCAGGAGCTGTATCTGGCGGGCCGCAAGGACGAGGCTGCCGCCGCCGTCCCGGACGAGCTGGCTCGCGGCGTGTCCCTGATCGGCCCGGAGAGCTACGTCAAAGAACGCATCGCGGCCTTCGCCGAATCGGGGGTCACCACCCTCAACGTCACCCCGCTCGCCGACACCGTCACCGCCCGCGCCCGGCTCATCGAGCGCGTCAAACACCTCGTGTGAAATGCCAGAACGACCCATGAGTTGCGGTGAGCGCATGTCATGGGTCGTTCTGGAAGGTTTCAGCCGCCGAACGAGCCGGTCCACAGGGTCCTGAGGATTCCGCCGAAGGCAGCGCCCGCGGTGTTCCACAGGCCGTCGAGGGCCGCGCTGCCGGTGTTGATGATAACGGGGATCATATAAAGACTTTCCTTCCAGAATTCACTTTGCCGGATGGATCCGACGAGTAACACCTTTGCGGTGATTTCTGAAAGGACGCTTAGCGGGAGCTGGCAATTGCCGTAGACATGGGATGTTACGACTATTTCAGCAAACGTGACATTCTGCGGTCCGCGAGCACCTTTCCGCTGGTCTGGCAGGTAGCGCAGTACTGGAACGAACGCTCCGCGAACGAGACTTCGCGCACGGTGTCCCCGCAAACCGGACAGCTCTCGCCGGTTCGTCCGTGTACTCGCATACCCGACCTTTTCTCGCCTTTCAGGCGGGCTGCGTCCTGTCCGACAGAACGGTTGACGGCATCGAGCAGCACCGCGCGCATCGCTGAGTAAAGAATGTCGGTTTTGTCGGGTTTGAGTGTGGCGGTATTCGCGAAGGGCGAGAGCTTCGCGGTGTGCAGAATTTCGTCGGAATAGGCGTTGCCGATGCCCGCGATGAGGGTCTGGTCCACCAGCGCCGACTTCAGTCGCTGCGAGGTCCCGTGCAGCAGCTCGCCGAACTCGTCCGCAGTGACAGCGAGCGCGTCCGGCCCGAGCCGGGCGATTCCCGGCACCTGGCGCGGATCCGGCGTCAGCCACACCGCAAGCCGCTTCTTCGTTCCCGCTTCCGTGAGGTCGAAGGCGGGGGTGGAGCCCTCCGGGGTGAACAGGTGCACTCGCAGCGCCAGCGGTCCCTTGCCCGGCTTGGGCGGGACCGGGCTCGGCTCATCGATCCAGCGCAGCCATCCGCCCCGCGACAGGTGCGTGATCAGCCACAACCCGGAACAGTCGAGACCGAGATGCTTGCCCCACCGGCCCGCGCCCGTCACGTCGCGGCCTTGAATCCCGGTGATCGGCGGGTCCGCGGTCTTGAGCACGCTCAGCGCCGCGATGTCCACCCGCCCGACTACCGCGCCGACCGCATGCTCCCGCAGGAACTGCGCCAGCGCCTCGACTTCCGGTAGCTCGGGCACCCCCGGAGACTACCCCCGCCTAGCGACATAGACGACCTCCAGTATGACCCGTCCAGGGCGTTCAGTGCACGTCATGGCTCATTCTGGAGAGTGTTTTTGGAGGAGGTAGATGTCCATGATCCAGCCCTTGCGGGCGCGCAGCGCGGCGCGGGTGGCGATGATGTGGTCGCCGACCTCGCTCAGCGGGCCGGAGACGACCGTCTCGTCCGGCAGGCCGAGGTACGCGGCCCAGCGGATGTGGGTGTCGGGCGGCAGGTCGCGGAAGGCGCAGTCGGCGTCGAGCATGACCACGGTGGCGCTGTGCCGCAGGCCTTCGGCGCGCAGCTTGCGGCCGGTGGTGACGTGCACCGGCTCGCCGACGTCGTGCAGCACCGTCCGGGTCGCCGCGGCCAGCGCCGACACGCTGGTGACGCCGGGCACCACGGTGTAGTCGAACCGCTGTCCGCCGCGGGCGAGCACGGTGTCGACGATGCGCAAGGTCGAGTCGTACAGCGACGGGTCGCCCCATACCAGGATCGCGCCGACGCCGTCGGCCTGTGCGAACGCCTGCTCCAGCAGGTCGGCCCGCCGGGCGTGCCAGTCCTGCACGGCGGCGCCGTAGTGGGACGGAGCGCGGTCGCGGGGCGGGTCGGGAATCTCGACGAGCCGGTACGGGCCGGCCTTGTGCGCGTGGAGCATTGTCCGGCGCAGGTCGGTCAGTTCGGATGTGCGCTTGCCCTTGCCCAGGACGAAGAACACGTCGGCCTCGTTCATCGCCTTGACCGCTTGCAGGGTCAGGTGGTCGGGGTTGCCGGCGCCGATGCCGATCACGTAGAGCTTGCGCACGCCGGGAGCATAGACTTCACCGCCGTGACCCCCGATACCCAGTACGAAGACCTGCTGCGGCTGGTCCGCGACACCGGTGCGGTCAAGGCGGACCGCACCGGTACCGGTACCTGGAGCCTGTTCGGCAGGCAGCTGCGCTATGACCTGTCGGCCGGGTTCCCCCTGATCACGACCAAGCGTGTGCACCTGAAGTCGATCGTCTACGAGCTGCTGTGGTTCCTGCGCGGCGACTCCAACGTCGGGTGGCTGCGCGAGCACGGCGTCACCATCTGGGACGAATGGGCCGACGCCGCAGGCGAACTCGGCCCGGTCTACGGCGTGCAGTGGCGGTCCTGGCCGACCCCGGACGGGCGGCACGTCGACCAGATCGCCGAGGTCCTCGACACGTTGCGGCGCGACCCGGACTCCCGGCGCATGATCGTGTCGGCGTGGAACGTGGCCGAGCTGGACAAGATGGCGCTGGCGCCGTGCCACGCCTTCTTCCAGTTCTACGTCGCCGACGGCACGCTTTCGTGCCAGCTGTACCAGCGCAGCGCCGACCTGTTCCTCGGCGTGCCGTTCAACATTGCAAGCTACGCGCTGCTGACGCACATGGTCGCCCGGCAGACCGGGCTGGAGCCCGGCGAGTTCATTTGGACCGGCGGCGACTGCCACATCTACCGCAATCATCAAGACCAGGTGAACGAGCAGCTCAGCCGGGACCCGCACCCGTTCCCGACGTTGCGGCTGGGTGCGGCGGCGTCGCTGTTCGACTACGACTACGCCGATGTCGAGGTGCTCGACTACCGCCACCACCCGGCGATCAAAGCCCCGGTGGCGGTGTGAGCGGTCGGCGGATCCGACTGATCTGGGCCCAGACGCCCGCCGGTGTGATCGGCAAGGACAACGCCATCCCGTGGCGGCTGCCGGAAGACATGGCGCACTTCAAGGCGCTCACCCTCGGCCACCCGGTGATCATGGGCAGGCGCACGTGGGAATCGCTGCCTGCCGCGGCCCGGCCGCTGCCCGACAGGCACAACATCGTGGTCACCCGGGACCCGCGCTGGTCGGCCCCGGGCGCGGCGGCCGCTCACTCGGTGGACGCCGCCCTGGTCCTGGCGGGTGAGCGGGAGGCGTGGGTGATCGGCGGCGGCCGGATCTACGCCGCTGCCCTGCCGCTCGCGAGCGACGTGACGGTCACCGAAGTCGACGCGGACATCGACGGCGACGCTTTCGCCCCGCCGCTCGCCCCGCCGTGGCGTCCGGTCGACGACACCGGCTGGCGGACGTCGAAGACCGGCCTCCGCTACCGCATCCGCCGCTTCGAACTTCCAGAATGACCCGTGACGTGCGCTCAGCGCTGCGAGACGGCGCCCCGAGCAGGCAGCTCGCGTAACAGCGCAGGGCCTCGCGAGCAAGGGCATTCAATACAGCTGCTCGCGGGTCATTCTGGAGGCTCTGTGGGGCCGAGGGTGGGGCGGGGGAGGGCGTCGAGGGCCAGGCGGCGGTCGGCTTCCGGGTCCTGGTTGACGCGGACCGCGGTGTCGATGATCAGCGTGCGGCGGCCGGGGGTGTAGGCGGGCCAGCCCGCGCCGGGCGTGCCGTGCCGGGCGAAGTGGGTCCAGTGGCCCTGGATCAGCCGGGTGACGCGGCGCAGGTCGCGCCTGCCGCCGGGAGCGGTGAGCAGCCTGCCCGCCGGCGTTTCGCCGAAGCCGAACACCGCGAACAGCTCCGAGCCGTGGGCAGCGCCGTAGCCGGTCAGCCGCATCGCGCGCGGCGCGTAGTCGTAGCGGTAGACGTAGGTGGGCGCGTGCCTGGTGTGCTGGCCGGCGAAATGCACCGACGGCCGCCAGAACGTGTAGTCGCCGCCCAGCCGGATCGCGCCCGCCGGGGTGTCCCAGTCCGGGTAGGCGGCGCGCAGCCGTTCCGTGTGCCCCGCCCCGGCCTGGTCGAACAGCCGCTGCAACCGGTCCGGCGTAGTCGGGAGCTGGTCGAGGTGTTTGGCGAACAGCGTGCCCTCGTCCCGGTTGCTGCCGATGATCAGCGGCACGGCGTGCCCCCGTCCCGCCGCGACGGCATCGGCCGGGTGTTCCGGCAGCCAGGCGCCGTCCACCACCGGCGTGACCGGCATGAACCCGGGCCGCTCCCGCATAGCCCGGTTGATCTCGCGGCCCACCGCGCGGCCGATGACCGCCGCGTCGGCCTCAGCGAGCAGTGTCGGGGCCGAATCCCGGTCGGCGCCGAGAGCGGTGACGCAGCGGCGCGCGAACCGGGCCGCGTCGTCGGCGCTGAGCGCGCCGTTCATGACGCTCTCGGCGATCGCCCGGTGAAACAGTCCGCCCGCCGCAGGCGTGGCCAGCAGCGTGCGGACCGCGTTCGCGCCCGCGGACTCGCCCATGATCGTGACGTTGGCCGGGTCGCCGCCGAATGCCGCGATGTTGCGCCGCACCCACTCCAGTGCCGCGACTTGGTCACGCAGGCCGAGGTTCGACTCGAACGGGTGCCGCGCCGTGGCGAATTCGGTGAAGTCCAGGTAGCCGAACGCGCCCAGCCGATAGTTGAACGACACGAACACCAGGTCGCCGGTCACCGCGAGCCTGCCGCCGGAGTAGAGCGCCAGCGCCGACGTGCCGAACAGGTTCCCGCCGCCGTGGATGAACACGATCACGGGGCGCGGCGCGGTCGCCGGTGCGGTCGGGGCGGTGACGTTGATGGTCAGGCAGTCCTCGTGCACGGCTTGGACGCCGAGGCCGGTGCGCGCCCCGCCCGGGAACTGCATCGCGGCGTTGCCGAACACGGTGGCGTCGCGCACCCCGCTCCACGGCTTCACCGGCTGCGGGCCGACGAAGCGCAGCTGCCCGACCGGCGGCTCCGCGTAAGGGATGGAGCGCCAGCGCGACACCCGGGGCCCGCGGGTGCCGCGCACGACGCCGGCGTCGGTGTTGATGGTCGCTTCGCTCGGCGGCCGCTGGAGGCGGTTGTCGTCCCTCGTCCCTCGTCGCAAGCTCCTCGACTCCTCAGTCCGGACAACCGCGCGGCCGCTGCGCCGCGCTCGTGTCGATGGTACTTGTGACCCGGCGTACACCCCTGTGGGTCCTGTGTTGGACCAATCCCGTTCCAGCACGACCCATGGAGTGCGTTAGGCGCACGTCATGGGTCATTCTGGATCAGGCATACTGGTTAGGTATACCGTGTAAGAAACTTCGACGGGAGGGTCGGGTGCCGACTCACGAAGTGTTCAACCAGGTCCCCGACCCGGTGCCGTTCGACACGGCGGACGACCCGGCGCTGTTGGAGGGGCTGCGGCGCGAGGGCGCGGCGTGGGCCGAGCCGGAGGTCCGCGAGCTCGGCAGGCTGGCGGGCGGCGTCGAGGCGCGCGAATGGGGCCGCCGGGTCAACGAGCAGCCGCCGGTGCTGCACACTCACGATCGCTGGGGCCGCCGCGTCGACGAGGTGGAATTCCACCCGGACTGGCATCGGCTGATGGATGTCGCGGTGTCGCACGGCCTGCACGCGGCGCCGTGGCGCGACGACCGGCCCGGGGCGCACGTGGCGCGGGCAGCGAAGTTCTACGTGTGGGGCTCGACCGACCCGGGACACGGCTGTCCGATTTCCATGACCTATGCCGTGGTGCCCGCGCTGCGCCACAATCCCGAGCTGGCCGCCCAGTTCGAGCCGCTGCTGGCCGCCCCGAGCTACGACTTCGGGCTGCGCGTGCCGTCGACGAAATCCGGACTGATCGCGGGCATGTCGATGACCGAGAAACAGGGCGGCTCGGACGTGCGCGCCAACACCACCACCGCGACGCCGCTGCCCGACGGGACCTACCGCATCGTCGGGCACAAGTGGTTCACCTCGGCCCCGATGTCGGACATGTTCCTCACCCTCGCACAGGCGCCCGGCGGGCTGTCGTGCTTCCTGCTGCCGCGGGTGCTGCCGGACGGCGCCCGCAATCCGATTCGGCTGCAACGGCTCAAGGACAAGCTCGGCAACCGCTCGAACGCCTCGTCCGAGATCGAGTACGAGGACGCCCTGGGCTGGCTGGTCGGCGCGGAAGGCGCGGGCGTCAAGACCATCATCGAGATGGTCAACATGACCCGGCTCGACTGCGTCATCGGCACCGCCACCGGCATGCGCATCGGCGCGGTGTTCGCGGCGCACCACGCCCGGCACCGGAAGGCCTTCGGCGCCAACCTCGTCGACCAGCCCGCCATGCGCAACGTGCTCGCGGACTTGATCGTCGAGTCGGAGGCCGCGACGACGGTCATGATGCGGCTGGCCGGGGCGACGGACGCGGCGGTGCGGGCCGCGACTCGGCCCGAAGAGCCCGCGGGCGCCGAATCCGATTTGCGCCGCATCGGTTTGGCCGTCACCAAGTACTGGGTGTGCAAACGCGGTCCGGCGCACGCCGCGGAGGCGTTGGAATGTCTCGGCGGCAACGGCTACGTCGAGGAGTCCGGCATGCCGCGGCTCTACCGCGAAGCCCCGCTGCTGTCGATCTGGGAGGGCTCCGGCAACGTGGCCGCGCTGGACGCCTTGCGCGCCATGGCCCGCAGGCCGGAGACCGTGGAGGCCTACTTCGCCGAGGTCGGCAAGGCCGCCGGCGCCGACCCGCGCCTCGACGACGCCGTCGCCCGCCTCGGCAAGGACCTGTCCAACCTGGACGACATCCAGTACCGGGCGCGCCGGGTCGTCGAACAGATGGCGTTGGCACTGCAAGGCGCCCAGCTGGTCCGCCACGGCGACCCCGCGGTCGCGGACGCCTTCTGCGCGTCCCGCCTTGGCGGCGACTGGGGCGTCGCCTTCGGCACCTTGCCCTCCGGCGTCGACACCGAAGCCATTCTCGCTCGAATCCCCGCCCGCGAGCCTGTGTCCTGAACGCGTCCTGCCTGCACGCCGTGCGAAGGCAGGACGCTGGGACGCGCTGGGTCAGCGGTGGTCGCGGTACCAGCGGATCAGGGCGTCCGTGGAGGAATCGTCCTGAGGGGCGGGGGGAGTCGGGGAGGTCAAGAGCGGTTCCAGGGCGAGTGCCTGCTTCTTGCCGAGTTCGACGCCCCACTGGTCGAAGCTGTCGATGCCCCAGACGCTGCCTTCGACGAAGACCTGGTGCTCGTACAGCGCGATGAGCTGGCCGACGGCGGACGGCGTGAGCTTCGGCGCGAGAATCGTTGTGCTCGGGCGGTTTCCGGGCATCACACGGTGCGGGACCACGGACGCGGGCGTGCCTTCGGCGGCGATCTCCGCGGCGGTCTTGCCGAACGCGAGCACCTTGGTCTGGGCGAACAGGTTGCTCATCAGGATGTCGTGCATGCTGCCCGCGCCATCCTGCGTCGCCAGATCGTCGGTGGGACCGGCGAATCCGATGAAATCCGCCGGGATCAGCCGAGTGCCCTGGTGGAGCAGCTGGTAGAAGGCGTGCTGACCGTTGGTGCCCGGCTCGCCCCAGAAGATCTCGCCGGTGGAGGCGGGCACGGCCGTGCCGTCCGCGCGCACCGACTTGCCGTTGGACTCCATGGTGAGCTGCTGCAGATAGGCCGGAAACCGGGCCAGGTCATTGGAATACGGCAGCACGGCGCGGGTCTGGGCACCGAAGAAGTTCGAGTACCACAGCCCGATCATCCCCAGCAGCAGCGGCACGTTGGCCGCCGCGGGCGCGGTGCGGAAATGCTCGTCGACGGTGTGCATGCCGGACAGGAACTCGGCGAAGCGCTCCTTGCCGACCGCGGCCATCACCGAAAGCCCGATGGCAGAGTCCACCGAGTACCGGCCGCCCACCCAGTCCCAGAAGCCGAACATGTTGGCCGTGTCGATGCCGAATGCGGCCACCCGGTCCGCCTGCGTGGAGACGGCGACGAAATGCTTGGCCACCGCTTCTTCGCCGAGTGCGGCGACGAGCCAGCGTCGGGCCGCGGTGGCGTTGGTGAGCGTCTCCAGCGTCGAGAACGTCTTGGAGGCCACGATGAACAGCGTTGTGGCCGGGTTCAATCCGTCCAGGGCGGCGACCAGGTCCGCCGGGTCGATGTTCGACACGAACCGGGCCGAGATGCCCGCGTCGGCGTAGTGCCGCAGCGCGCGGTACACCATCACCGGCCCGAGGTCGGATCCCCCGATCCCGATATTCACGACGGTGGCGATGCGCTCGCCGGTCGCACCGCGCCACAGTCCGGACCGCAGCGCGTCGGTGAACTCGCCCATCCGCCGCAGCACCTCGTGCACGTCGGCCACGACATTCTGCCCGTCGACCGTGAGCGCGGCGTCGGCGGGCAGCCGCAGCGCGGTGTGCAGCACCGCGCGGTCCTCCGAGGTGTTGATGTGGCGGCCCGCGAACATCGCGTCCCGGTGCTGCTCCACTCCGGCCGCGCCGGCCAGCTCCACCAGCAGCCGCACGGTCTCGCGGGTGAGGCGGTGCTTGCTGAAGTCGACGTAGAGGTCGCCCACGCTCGCGGTCAGTTCGCGCCCGCGGTCCGGGTCCGCCGCGAACAGCTCCCGCAGCGTCGTCTCCGCAATCTCCTCGTGGTGGTGTCGCAGGTTCTTCCACTCGACCGATTCGGTGATATCGCTGCCCACCCGCCCACCGTACCCGGCGCCCCTGCTCCCCACCTGGAACCCGCGCACCTGGTGGAGCGTGCCGCGAGATCCTCCAGAACGACCCACAAGTTGCGTTGGACGCACGTCATGGGTCGTTCTGGAGGTTCTGGACGGTCGCTTCGGAAGGTGTGCGGGTTGCGTTGGGGAGGCGGTGGGTCATGCTGAGAGGCATGCAGCGCGAAAAGATCCTGGACACCGTGCCCACGCAGCTCTGGATCGCCGGGAAAGCGGCGGATGCGGCGAACGGCGCGACTTTCCCGGTGCACGACCCGGCCACCGGCGAGACGCTGGTCGAGGTGGCCGACGCCGGGCCGGAAGACGGGCTGCGCGCACTGGACGCCGCGGCGGCGGCCGGGCCGGGCTGGGCGGCCACTCCGGCGCGAGAGCGGGCCGAGATCCTGCGGGCGGTGTTCGAGCGGATTACCGCGCAGGCCGAGGATTTCGCGGTGCTGATGACCCTCGAAATGGGAAAGGCGCTGGGCGAGAGCCGCAATGAGGTGCGCTACGGCGCGGAGTTCTTCCGCTGGTTCGCCGAGGAGGCGGTGCGCGTGCACGGCCGCTACCAACAGGCTCCCGGGGGCGCCGGTCGGATCGTGGTGCACAAGCAGCCTGTCGGGCCGTGCCTGGCGATCACACCGTGGAACTTCCCGCTGGCCATGGGCACGCGCAAGATCGGCCCCGCGCTGGCCGCGGGGTGCACGATGCTGGTGAAGCCCGCCGCCGAGACCCCGCTCACCATGCTGCTGCTCGCGCGGCTGTGCACCGAGGCCGGGCTGCCGGACGGCGTGCTGTCGGTGCTGCCGACCGCGCACGCGTCCGCGCTGGCCCAGCCGCTGATCGACGACGCGCGGCTGCGCAAGCTCACCTTCACCGGCTCTACCGGGGTGGGCAAGCAGCTCGTGCGCAGCTCGGCGAACCGGCTGTTGCGCACGTCCATGGAGCTGGGCGGCAACGCGCCTTTCGTGGTGTTCGACGACGCCGACATCGACGCCGCGGTGGATGGAGCGATGCTGGCCAAACTGCGCAACGGCGGCGAGGCCTGCACCGCCGCCAACCGTTTCCACGTCCAGCGCGGCGTCCTCGCGGAGTTCACCGACAAGCTCGCCGAGCGTATGGCGGCCATGCGGCTCGGACCCGGGACCGACCCGGAGACCACCCTCGGCCCGCTGGTCAGCGCCGCCCAGCTGCGGACGGTGTCGGAGCTGGTGGACGACGCCGTGGCGCACGGCGCGACGGTCCGGCTCGGCGGCAAAGCCCCTGGCGGCCCCGGCTGGTTCTACCCGGCCACCGTGCTCACCGACGTCCCGCCCGCGGCGCGCATCCTCACCGAGGAGGTGTTCGGCCCGGTCGCCCCCATCGCCGCGTTCGACACCGAGGCCGAGGGCGTCGCCGCCGCCAACGACACCGAATACGGCTTGGCCGCATACATTTACACCAAGGGCCTGGACCGCGCGCTGCGGGTCGCGGAGGCGCTGGAGTCCGGCATGGTCGGGGTGAACCGCGGCGTCATCTCCGACCCTGCCGCCCCGTTCGGCGGCGTGAAGGAATCCGGGTTCGGCCGCGAGGGCGGCTACGAAGGCATCGAAGAGTACTTGTTCACCAAATACATTGCCCTCCCGTGACTCCCGACTGCGACCCGGCGTCTCGCGCGGGGAGGTACGGGTCGCAGTCGGAAATCACGGGAGCGTCAATGTCCGAGGCGACCGCGTCCGAGGCGGAGCAGGAGCATGGCGAGGGTGTGACCCTCCTGGCCCAGCTCGCTGAAGCGCTCCAGGACTTTCATCTCCCGGTTGTGCACCAGGCGGGTGCCGCCCGCGGCCATCCGAGTGCGGCCGATGATCCGCGAGACCTCGGTGCGGCGCTTGACGGCCGCCAGGATCTCCGCGTCGAGCCGGTCGATCTCCTTGCGCAGGTCCTCGATCTGGGCCTCGGTATAGGTGACACCGGAGTGGGTCATAGCAGTCGTATCCCCCGCCACTGCGCTTGCCTCGTGTTGGTTCCCCGTCGCCGCGCTCGCCCGTTCGCTACCCATACATCCTCTCCCTCGTGTCGGTAGCTGGATCGGCCCGAGTTGCTCAGGCGTTACCGTCCAGTTCGACTCACGAAATTCCAGTCTGCCACGACGACCGCGGGTCTGAACATGCTCTCGCGCCCGCGATGTCAGTCCGGCGGGGTAGCGTGACAAAGCGATGGAGACGACCGAGTGGGCACCCACCCCTGTGAACAGCGATAATGCCGTTAACGAGCGCACCGCCCGACTCCTCGACGGGCTGAATGCGCAGCAGCGCGCCGCCGTGGTGCACGCAGGCTCCCCACTATTGGTGGTAGCCGGAGCCGGTTCCGGCAAGACGGCCGTGCTGACTCGGCGCATCGCCTACTTGCTGGCCGAGCGGGACGTGAGTCCCGGCCAGGTGCTGGCCATCACCTTCACCAACAAAGCCGCGGCCGAGATGCGCGAGCGGGTGATCGCGCTGGTCGGCCCGCGCGCCCGCACCATGTGGATCTCCACCTTCCACTCCAGCTGCGTGCGCATCCTCCGCACCCAGTCCGGCCTGGTGCCCGGGCTGAACTCGAACTTCTCCATCTACGACGCCGACGATTCGCGCAGGCTGTTGACGATGATCGGCCGGGACATGGAGATCGACCCGAAGAAGTTCCCGGCCCGGATGCTCGCGGGCTCCATCTCCAACCTGAAGAACGAACTCGTCGACCCGGACGGCGCGGCCGAGCAGGCCGACGACGCGTACGCCCGGATGGTGGCCGAGGTCTATTCCACGTACCAGAAGCGGCTGCGCGCGGGCAACGCGCTCGACTTCGACGACCTCATCGGCGAGACGGTCGCGCTGTTGCGTGCCAACCCCGCGGTCGCCGAACACTACCGGCGCCGGTTCCGCCACGTCCTGGTGGACGAGTACCAGGACACCAACCACGCCCAGTACGCGCTGATACACGAGCTGGTGGCCGGGCCCGGCGAGCTCGCGCCCGCGGAGTTGTGCGTGGTGGGCGACGCGGACCAGTCGATCTACGCGTTCCGCGGCGCGACCATCCGCAATATCGAGGAGTTCGAGCGGGACTTCCCGAACGCCGACACCATCATGCTGGAGCAGAACTACCGCTCCACCCAGCACATCCTGACCGCCGCCAACGCCGTCATCTCCCGCAATGCGGGCAGGCGGGACAAGAAGCTGTGGACCGACTCCGGCGACGGCGAGCTGATCACCGGCTACGTCGCGGACAACGAGCACGACGAAGCGTCCTTCGTCGCCAGGGAGATCGACCGCTTGGTGGACGCGGGCGAGGCGAAGTACTCCGACGTGGCCGTCTTCTACCGCACCAACAACAACTCCCGCTCGGTGGAGGAGATGTTCATCCGGATGGGCCTGCCCTACCGGGTGGTCGGCGGCGTTCGGTTTTACGAGCGCAAGGAAATTCGTGACGCGGTGGCGTATCTGCGGGTGCTGGAGAACCCGGAGGACACGGTGAGCGTGCGCCGCATCCTCAACACCCCGCGCCGGGGCATCGGCGAGCGGGCCGAGGCGTGCGTCGCGGTGCACGCCGAGCGCACCGGAGTCGGCTTCGGCCAGGCGCTGCGCGACGCGGCCGACGGCACCGTGCCGCTGCTGAACACCCGCTCGCAGAAGGCGATTGCGGGTTTCTTGGAGATGCTCGACGAGATCCGGGCGGCGGGCGCGGCCGACGGCGCCGCGGACATCGGCGACCTCGTGGAAGCGGTTCTCGACCACACCGGCTACCGCCGGGAGCTGGCGTCGTCCAACGATCCCCAGGACGGCGCCCGGCTGGACAACTTGAACGAGTTGGTCAGCGTGGCAAGGGAGTTCAGCTCCGAAGCGCGCAATGCCATCGCCGCGGCCGAGGCCGAGGGGCACCTGCTCGAAATCGGCGAGGGCGAGCCGGAGCCGGGTTCACTGGCGGCGTTCCTGGAGCGGGTGTCACTGGTGGCCGACGCGGACCAGGTGCCGGACTCCGACGACGGCGTGGTCACCTTGATGACCCTGCACACCGCCAAGGGCCTCGAGTTCCCGGTGGTTTTCGTCACCGGTTGGGAGGACGGCCAATTCCCGCACATGCGGGCGCTGGGCGACGACAAGGAGCTGGCAGAGGAACGCAGGCTCGCCTACGTGGGCATCACCCGCGCCCGGCGCAGGCTGTACCTGTCGCGCGCCGTGATGCGCTCGGCCTGGGGCCAGCCCATGCAGAACCCGGAATCCCGCTTCCTGCAGGAAATCCCCAGTCACTTGATCGACTGGAAGCGCGCCGACCCGGGCCGCACCCTCGGCAAGTCCTTCGGCCGCGACACCGCCGAACGCGACTGGACCCAGCCGGACTCCTTCTGGACCGATCGATCCGCGCCGCGCCCCGGCATCTCCGCGGGCTCCCGTCGACCTGCTCCCGGCAGCGTCCGCCCCAACACCACTCTGGTCCTCGACGTCGGCGACCGCGTCAGTCACGACAAGTACGGCCTCGGCACCGTGATCGCCGCCGACGGCCTAGGCCCCCGCGCCACTGTCACGATCGACTTCGGCTCCGCAGGCACCGTCCGCCTCATGCTGATCGGCGGCGTCCCCATGGTGAAGCTCTAAACCCCTCCAGAATGACCCGTGACGTGCGCTCAACGCACGTCACGGGTCATTCTGGAGGTGTGGGAAGCGTTCTAGTCGCCTTGGGGGCCCAGGCGGATGCCGCGGTTGGC
>JABFVX010000406.1 GCA_013362555.1 Mycobacteriaceae bacterium | reverse complement strand
GTATTGGCTGCGGAGAAGTTCCTCTTGGCGGCGAAGGCTTTCGATGCTGACGTCTGCGGGCGCCGGTGCCGGGGTGTAGTCGTCGGGCTCGGGGTCGAGTAGTGCCACGGTCAGGATGTCGTGTGCCCGGTCGTTTTGGCGGCGTTTATGGGCGTCGGCGGCGCGCCGATGGTTTTCGGCGCTGGTTCGCGCGAGTGACGCTCGGCGAGCGGCGTCGGCTTTGTCGCGGTCATTGTCGGATTGCTCTTGTTCCCAGAGGGCTTGCTGGGTTTTTGCTTCGGCGGCGACGGTGGCTTGGTCGACGAGCGATTGGACCGCGCTCAGTTGCCGGGCCCGTTCGATGCCGGCTTGGTGGAGGAGTCTTTGTTCGGCGGCGTCGTCCTCGCTCTCTTGGGTCAGCGCATCGAGCTGCTCTCGGCATTTCTCCGCTGCAGTCTGTATCTGGTCTGCGGTTTCGCGCCATTCGCTGATCTGGTTGCGGTTGGTTTGGATCCAGCCGCTGTCGTACTCGCTGACGAGGTCGGCGATGGCGGTGTCGAGTGTGGTGTCGGTGCTGATCTGGTGGTGGAGGGCATCGACTGCCTGGTCGCGTTTGGAGTTGGTTCGCGCGCGGGTTCCGGATTCACGTTGGCCGGCGGCCGCGTCATGGAGCGCGGGGTGGAGGGGGGCGGTGTGCAGGGGTACGGCGGTGGCGTAGGTGCCGTGTTGTAGTTCGGCGATCGTGGCGATCGTGGTGAAGCCGGTGTTGCCCTCACCGCTGGTGTGCAGCAGCGCCAGGGTCTTGTCGCGGGACTGGTCGTCGGCGACGACGACCCCCGTGGCCCATGCGGGAACTGCTTTGACGCGTTCGGTTCGCTCTTGCGCATTCAGGTTTCGCTGCAGCCAGGACCAACTCGATTGTGCGGCGATATCATGTTTTGCCAGGAATTGTTGGAGGCGTTCGGCTTCGAGCGTGGCCGGCAGGAACGCGGTCTCCTGGAGCGCTTCGAGTGCTCGTTGGTCTTCGGCTGCTTCGACGGCGAAGGCGATGGTGCGTTGTCTGGCGGCGGCGATGACGGTCTTGAGCCGTTGCCGCAGCGGGGCGGCATCGCGCCATAGCTCGATGTCGTCGGTTTCAAGCAGTTCGGCGGCGCGCGGTGTGGCGGCCAGTTTCTCGGCGCGCTGTTCAACGGCGTCGACGGTTTGAGCGAGGGTGTCGGCCTGCTGGCCGAGTTCGATGGCCTGCTGGCGGGCGTGCCGTTCCTTCTGCTCGAGTTCTTTGGCGGCGTTGCGGCGGCCGGACGCGGCGTCGGCGAGTTCCTTCAGCCGCTGCTCGTCGGCTGCCGCGGCGACAGTAAGGCGGTTGAGGGCCTCGGGTGGTCGCTCTTGGGCGGTGATGCTGCCGTTGCGGCGGGCGGATTCGAGGTCGGCCTCGAAGCGTTTGATCGTATTCTTGCAGCCGGCGATGTCACCTTCGAGTTCGCGGACGCGCATCTCGAATTGTGTAGCTTGTTTGGTGCATTCTGCGACTTCATCGTCAGCGCCCTGGGCTGCCTCGAGCACCGCTGCTTCCTCGTCTGCGGCATCATCGCGTTCGGCTGCGAGTGCCGAACGCAAGACTCGCGCGGCACTGTCGTGTTCGATTCGCAGTGGTGCCAGGTCTTGCTGTTCAACTTCGATCGCTGCAGTCAGGCCAGTGATCTCTTGGACGGCCAGGGCTTCGCGGGCCAGCGGGAGCACCAGTCGCCAGGCATCCCGTTCGAGTTCGGTTTCCTGGAACGCTGTCTCAGCATCGCGGTGGCCGGTTTCGGCTGTCTGGACGGCAAAGACAGCGGCGAAGCGCGTAAGTTCACGGGCCCGGTTCCCGGCGGCCTTGTTCGCGGTGTCTTTCGCGGTCCGCCGGCCTTCGATCGACTTGGCCTCATCGGTCAGTGCGGTGGTGCGTTTCTCGTCGTAGTCGATGCGGGCGAGGAGCCTGCCAGCGAGGTCTGCCGCGCGCTCGCGGGCTTTCCATTCGTCGCTTTCGGCTTCTTGGAGGTGGTCCCATGAGGTGGCGATGGGGTGCAGGAGGCGGCTGGCTTCGGAGCAGAAGTCCTGTTCGAGACGGTGTTTGGGCCCGAGCCTGAGGGTTTTGGCGACTTTGGCGAGGTTGAGGGCGACCCGATCGGGCTGCTCAGGGTTGACTACCACGTCCAGCAGGAAGTCGATGAAGGCCTCGTGGGTCTTGAAGTTGAAGAGCCGTTCGATGCCGCCTTCGGTGTGGTTCATGTCCTTCTGGTAGCGCAGCAGTTCAGTGTCGATCCCGTTCGCGTTCAGTACCTGCTGCCACTGGCTTTGCACCTTTGGGATCACTGACAACCGTAGTTCGGGGTGGGCGACACCTTTTGCGCGCAGGGCGTCGGCAAAGTCCTTGGCCGTCAGCAGGCCTTGACTGCTGGTGAACGACAGTTCACTGAAGGCCAGCGCGCCCTCCTTCGGGCGGAAGCAGTACCAGTGCTCGCCGAACTTGTCGCGGTCGGGAGTTTGGGGCCTGTTCCGGTGCTCCCATTCGTAGACCGCGCCGGTCACCAGCAGCCGTGGGAGGATTTGGCCGGGATCGGCGATCGCCCATTCGCACAGGACGTGTGCGGTGTCGCCGTCGAGGACGTAGTCGGTCAGTGCCCGCCCATCCTTGTACTGCATGAAGTCGTTGGTCCGCGGTAGGAGATGGGCGAACAGCAGTGATTCGATGCTGGATTTGCCGCCGCCGTTGGCCAGCCAGCCGAGCGTGTCAACAGCTCGATCCTCGGCATCCGTGAAATCGAGCGTCTCGTCGGCGAAGCGGGCCCCGACATCACCGATGTTCACCAGGCGCATTCGGCGTAGGTAGAAACTCACCGCTCCCCTTCCTCAACGTTGCCATCCGGACTGGTCTGGATGTGGTCAACGTGCTCAGACAAGTAGGTGTAGGCGGCGTGAGCGGCCAACTCTCGTACGTGGATGCGGAAGCGCTCGTTGAGGACGTAGCGGCCCTCGCCGCGGCCGGCTGCTGGACGGGCCATCCCCTGCCCGTGCAGCCACTCCAGCACCTTGGCGATCCAGTACTGGGTGCATTCCTTTGTCGGACGGCCCCCGCGTTTGCTGGTGACCAGTGACCGCATTTTTCGATAGGGTCGCCAGGCCTCGTCCATCCCGTATTCGTCGGTATCGGGATCGCTGTCAGCTCGGGTGGCCAGTTCGTCAAACGCGGCACGCAGCAGATCGTCGATGCCTTGGACATCGGCGTACCGAACGTGGGCCTCTTCGAGGTCGGCTGGTGTCGGGTAGCCGTAGGCGGCGATGCCGAGGAGCGCCAGGCCGCAGATGAGGCGCTGATCGGCATCGGCACGCAGCGCTTCACCGACATCGGCGAGGCGGAACACGAACGGGGAGTCTCTCGTGGGCGCCACGACGATGCCGAGCTCGTCGACGCTGAGGACCTCCAAGCCGAGCCCCGTCAGCACGGCGTCAGTGGCGGAGGCGAACTCCACTTTCGATCGATACTGGTCGACCAGGCGGCGGTACTCCAGGTCCGTTGCGGTACGCACGTTCGGCTGCACGGCGAATCCGATCAGCTGCCCGACCTCTTGCATGTGCCCGATGTCGATCACACCGGTCCCCCTTCATCCTGTGCGAGCCAGTATTCGGCGGTCTGCTGCTCATTCGCGGCGACGACCAAGTCGTCCCCGCACCATTTCGGCATCGCCAACGCGGTGCCGTCGCTGGTGACTACCGGGGTCGGCCCAAGGATCCGGGAAGCGACGCCGTCGGGATCCTGGTCGCCTTCCTCCCCGCTGGGCGCGTAGGCCCACAACGCCGCGTACACGATCAAGCGCGCCGCCGCATCGTCAGCGTTCGAGACGAGCGTCGACAGCCGCGCGGGCAACCCGATCGACGCGACTGCGGCTACTGCACCTTCGACGGCCGATTCATCGATCGACGCAGGCGGATCGACCAACACCCCCGGATCGTCAGGCAGGTGCACCGGGGTGGCCGTGACCACTCGAGGCGACAGCATCATGTCGACAAGGCGGCTGATCCGCGGCAGCCGTGGGGCACAGGGCCCGAATGCGGCGGCGGCGAATACCTCGCAGGCGGCCTCGGCCTGCTCTCGGTTTCCGCGAAGGACCGGATGCAGCACGTCCTCGGCTAGGTCGGGCGTTTGCAATGAGGCCGGCGGGCGAAACCGCTGCCGGACTTGTTCATCCAAGAAGGTGTCGCGCGCATCGATCAGCTGGGAGTGCAGTTCGGTGTGGCGAGTACGGCAGTCCTCCAGCAGATCCACGACCGCGGCAACTGCGTGGGCCGGACGCTTCGCCCTGGATGCCTCACCGTCGCCCGACTGGCCCGCCCTCACGTGTTCGAGCAGCCGGGCTTCAGCGTGCAACCGCTCCCCCACGTGGTCGATCGCGCGGGCCAACCGCTGGGGCATGGCCTCACGCCAGTCAACCGACCGCACGTCACGGCGAGTCGCCTCCAGTGCCGCGCTGAGCTCTTCGAAGTATTGAATGGACAGCTGACTTCCCATGCGGGCGCTCGCCTGCGCCTGGTCGAACTTGCCCTGCTTGAGCTGCCGGTCGAGTACGAGTTCGACTGCGGCCTGCTCGTCCTCGACATCGCAGTCGAGCCCTCCGATGAGGGCGTTGATTGCGTCCACGGTCGCGTTGAGCACCACTGTCCCGGTGGCTCGCTGTTCCCGCTCGTAGAGCAACGTGAACTCGACGCGGCGGGCGGCGCTCTCGCGTGCGTAGTCGATCAGGTCGTATCCGAATGGCGCGGATTTTCCTGGGGTATTGAGCAGCCCGTCGACCACGTAGGTTGCGACTTCGGCGTACACCTTCTGATCGGCTCCAGGCACCGCGCGTCGGGCAAGTTCGCCGAGCAACTCAAGAACCTCCGCATAAGTGGCCTCTTCGGGCAGGCGTTGGCGGGAGACGACGGCGTCGATCGCGGCCAGGCAGAGGGTGTGCAGGTCGAATCCGGCGTCGGCCCAGGCACGTTGCCCGGCGACGTCGGCGATTTGATGGATCGGTTCGGTCCGCAGCAGGGTCTTCATCCGGGCGGAGAAGGATCGGTCGAACACGACGGAGTCACCAACTGGACCGTCGGCCCAATCTACAGAGATGTTGAACGTCAAGGGGTTTCCTCCGAGCGATGCGCGGAACACGAGACTTTCGAGCATAACTGCGGTGTGTGACAGTAGCAATGCGGTGTGTCGCCGAAAGTGTCGGCGTGCAAGAACTTGGCATCCTGACCGGTCCCTGCACGCGCAGACCCCAGTCCAGCCGGAGTCTCTGGGACAACACGGCGGACTCTTCAGCGATCGGATCGATCTGAACCTCTTCTCGGCCAAAGGACCGCACCCTGTGCAACATCACCAGCACTTGACGGACTGTCACGATCGTAGTGGCCTCAAGCGAAATGCTGCACCCTCAACAGCGACACCGTCCATGGCTCTAGGGTGTTCCTCCGCCCACCCAATCTGCTGCCGCGGACGGCCATTGGCTAGCGGCCCGGGTGGTCTCGAGCATCGCACTGAATGCATCGGCGACGGTTTGATCGATCCGCCCGCTCACTGAGAACCGGGTGTCAAGCCCTGCACAATTGGACGCGGAAGGCGCGGATCGGTGTTCGATCCGACTTTGCCCGGTATCCAAAGAGCGAGCGGCGGGCCGAGCATGGTCTGCCCGCATGGGGATGGCTTGCCTCGCCTCCCGGGTTCAGTGTTGCAGATTCGCCAGCCGTTCGGCGATTTTCGAGCCTTCACGGCGGTCCGGCGGTGTGTGGTCGAGCCAGCGTTGGAGCACAGCGACCTCCTGGTCATGCTGACCGAGCTTGCAGTGGATGATCGCAGCATGCTCGGTGTACGCCGGAGCCGGCTCACGGCCTTCGGCCGCCCGCTCGAAATCTCCTCTGCACGCAGTTGTCCCGCCTGCCGGGCCGATGGGCGCTGATCTTCGACAACGCCAGCGAGCCTGGGCTGCCGGGGCGATGGATCCCAGCAGCAGGGGACGGCGACATCCTCATCACCAGTCTCAACGCCGCGGCAAACTACGGACGAGCCACCGTCATCGAGGTCGGCACCATGACCGAGGCCGAAGCGCTGCACCTGCTGCGCAAACGCCTCCCGGGCTCCTGGTCTGCCATCGACGCCAGTGCGCTTACCCCGCCCCTAGAGGTCTGCGAGCACTGGCCGTTGGCCATCGAACTGATCGCCGGCTACGTGACGACCTGCGCCATCGGACTCGAGGGAATCGACTCCGTCGTCCACGAGATCCGGCGCCGTGCCATCAACGATCACGCCTCGCTGCCCCCCGGATACCCCCGCACCCTCACCGCCGCGATCCACATGTGCCTGGAACCGTTGATCGAGCGATGGCAAGCGGCCCCCGACGACCCCGACGCGGCCATGCCGATCGCCTTCGTGACCGCGCTGGCCTATCTCGGCTCCCGACGGATCCCCATACAACTGATCGGTTCGTCGCTGATGCTCGATCACGAGCAGACCCTATTGTCCACGCCGCCCGACGGCGCCACCTACCTCGCTCCCCCTGCCTTCGAACTCGTCGAAGCCATCCGCGCGATCCGCCGATACTCCCTCATCGGGCCAGACGAGCCAATCGCACCTGAACGCGACCGCACGACTGCCAGCTACGTGCAAACCGTCCAGGTCAACTCAATTGTGCAGGAGGTAGTGCGAGCGCACCACGAGTACCTGCCGAGACGACATGCAGTCATGATGTTTCTTGCAGCCCATACGAACTGCTGGCTGATGGCGGCCTCACACTTCGGGCAGTGGCAGCGGGTACGTCTGCTTCTGGCTCACGCGCGGACCCTGTTCTCGCATGTTGCTGCGGCCCAAGTAGTCGAGCCAGCCACCATCATGCTTGCTACCAACGTCGCGCTCATGCAACGCAGCAGCGGCGATTTCGAGACCGCCGAGGACATTTGGCGGAACCTCATCGACATCTACGGCAGCGACCCGGTTCCCGAGCAGGAGAACGTCTACGTCCAGGTGCTCGCCAACCTCGCCTGTCTTCGCCTTGACCGCCCCGACCGGTCGCGGGCCACTGAGGAGGAACTCAAGGGCTGGCTGGAGCGGATCCTGCAGTTCGCGCACGTCCATGCGATCGCCGCACCTGAAGCCACCGCGCATGTCATCGCACCAGTCGTCGCGGCATTGCAGGTGAATGCAGCCAATGCCGAAGTCAGGGTGTCGGCGGCGGTCGACCCGCTGCGGCTCGTCTTCAACGATCTCGCTTCACGCCTGCCACATACGCCGATGAGCCGTGACGCGCAGCGTCTGCTTCATCTCGAAACCACCTTTGCCGATGACGATTTCGACCTCGACGCGGGAATCCGGACCTGCCGCACCATCATCACCAACGGGGATATCGGCGGGCTCAATGAGCTCGGCGCCCGCAAACTTCTGATCGAAATGCTGCTCAGCCAGCCGGACTGGGCTTCCGCCAGCGTGGAGCTCCGCCACTTCAAGACGGCCGCCGAGACTTCCCAGCTCAATATCGGCGCCCTGAACGACCTCATACACAATGCCGGCTTCCGCTGCGCCATGCACGTGTGCCTGGGCATTAGGGAGGACTTCGCTCATGCGGCCGCGATACTCCACGACCTCATCGCCTGGCCCTTGGCCCCAATTGCCGCGCAACAGGCGAGCATTCAGGACCAGCATCGATTCCGATTGCTCCAGGCCGTCGATCATCTGGTGTCCGGCCAGGCGGACGCCGCCGAGCGGCTGCTCCTCACAGTGGTGCCAGACGATTTCTCCGATACCGACAATCTTTCGACCCCAGGCGGAGGGTGGCGCCACTTGTGGCACCACGCGCGCCTCGAAACGATCCGCCTC
>JABFVX010000007.1 GCA_013362555.1 Mycobacteriaceae bacterium | reverse complement strand
TCTGCTCGAGACGAAAGACGCCGCGGGCAAGACCTTCGACGGCGGACGCGGCTACCGGCTGCATGTCCCGGCGAATGTGCCTGCCCGGCAGTACTGGTCGATCATCGCCTACGACGGGGTCACCAACGCCTTCATCCGCGACTCGGCCGCGGTGGGGCTGGACTCCTACAACCGGAAGATGACCCGCAACCCCGACGGCAGCGTGGACATCTACTTCGGCCCGAGCGCTCCCGCCGGGAAACAGGACAACTGGATCGCCACCAAGCCCGGCCGCGACTGGTATCCGATGTTCCGCCTCTACGGCCCCGAAAAGCCCCTGCTCGACAAGAGCTGGACACTCGACGACATCACCGCGAACTAGCCCGCCCCCTTCACCTGTCAAGGAAGGATCGTCATGCCCGGTACCGGAACCCGACACAAAGCGGGAATCCGTCAGGCGATCGCCCTCGCGGTCCCGCTGGCCGTGGTGGCTGGGGCGACCCTCACCAGCTGCTCCAACTCCTCGGATAGCCAGGGCAACACGTCTACGGGCGCGAGCGCGTCGCCCACCACGAGCTCGGAGTATCCGCTGCACCGGCCGATCACGGTCACTGCCGACAACTTCGTGCGTGCCGAGACCGACCGTACCTTCGCCGAAGCCGTCGCCAAGGGCGGGTTCGGCAGGTTCGAGCACAACCGCGACTTCATGCCGATCGACGCCCAAACCGTCATCCGCACCAACCGCGACACCCTCTATTCCTCAGGCATCTTCGACCTCGACGCCGGTCCCGTCGCCATCACCCTGCCCGAGCATGGTTCCCGGTTCATGTCCATGCTGCCCATCAGCGAGGACGAATACACCTCACCAGTCGTGTACGACGCCGGAAGATACACCTACGACCGCGACAAGGTCGGCACCCGCTACGTGATGTTCGCGATCCGCACCTTCGTCGACCGAACAACCCCGCCGACCTCGACACCGTCCACAAACTCCAGGACGGCGTGAAAGCCGAACAAAGCAAACCGGGCACCTTCGAAATCCCGCAATGGGACAAAGCCAGTCAAGACACCACCCGCACTGCACTGCTCACCCTGGCCGCGCCGCTGCCCGATACCAAGAGCATGTTCGGCGCGAAGAACGACGTGGACCCGGTCCGACACCTCATCGGCGCAGCCTCCGCATGGGGCGGCAACCCCGACAAGGACGCGGTCTACCTCAACATCACCCCACCCGAGAACAACGGTGAGGTCGGCTACCGTCTGCACGTGAAAGATGTTCCGGTGGACGGCTTCTGGTCGGTCAGCCTCTACAACGCACAAGGCTACTTCCAAGCCAACCCGTACCACGCCTACTCCGTCAACGGCACCACCGCCAAGGAGAACCCCGACGGCTCGATCGACGTCCGCTTCGGCGGCTGCGACGGCCGAATCCCCAACTGCCTACCCATCATGCCCGGCTGGAACTACATGGTCCGCCTCTACTGCCCCCACCAGAACATCCTCAACGACACCTGGACATTCCCCGCCGCCCAACCCCTTCACTAACCGGCAGCTACACGGGAGCAATCCCATCCGATATTGCCGCCGGTAGCTCTTTCCGGGCAGTCAGTTCCGTTTGCCGGGATGATGCCTGGGACGGGTTCACGCATCGTGGAGTATGCGTACTTCCCTCGATGTTGATGTGGCCTT
Organism: Mycobacteriaceae bacterium; assembly: GCA_013362555.1. Taxonomy (GTDB): domain Bacteria; phylum Actinomycetota; class Actinomycetes; order Mycobacteriales; family Mycobacteriaceae; genus JABFVX01. The sequence continues at coordinate 6,209 of JABFVX010000007.1, read as the reverse complement.
CGCCGGCGACGATCTCGTGTTGCGGTTGGCCTCTGTCGCGTACCTGGGCCGTTACCGCGGCAGCTCCCAAATCCATTGCGGTTCGGACTTGCGGCTGCATTTTTGTGGTGCACGGACCATGAGTTGGCGCCGTTGATGGTGACGCGTCCGGAGGTCGAACGGTATCTGCGGCGGATGCAGGAGATTCGCCGCCACAGGCCGTCGACCGCGGCCCGTTGCATGGCGACGATTACCGGGTTCTACCGGAACCTGTGTCATCGACGGCGTTAGTACTAACCGAGACCGTACCGGCCGTTCAGATAGGTAAATCGGGACTTCCACGTCTTGCCGTTGTGCTGATACTGGCAATCGACGGATGCGTGGAAGACCGCCTCCAGCCCTGTGGCTCCGCCGCAGTCCAGGCGCGATATCGTGCCATAGCGCTGGACAAGTGATTGTTTCGCATCTCTTTCCACCGAGTCACCGAGCGCCACCAGACTTGCGAGTAGACCGACAGCGACGGTGGCCAATGCGGCAGTCAACCAACCAATGGTGATGTCTTTGGACTTCACCGCCGCGGCCGCTTGACCGGCCCGTTTCTCGGCTTCCTTCGCGCGCGTTTCGCCCCTGTGCACCACGGCTCGGTCCGGATGCGCGACCACCGGCGCCTTCTCGCCGGCGCGAATCGCAGTCAGCTCTCGCTCCGCGGCCGCCAGGCGACGGCGCAGCTCGCCATGCATGTGACGTGCGATGCGCTCGAGGAGGCGACGGCGGAACTCCTCGTCGTCACGTTCGGGTGGGAGCAACCGAGGAATGTCGGCGATAGGGAGCGGAGGCGGCGGGACCGTAGGCGAAGCGAGGGGGCGACGGCCTGCGCCACGATGTCCGATGGCCACAATCAACGCGCCACGAGCCACAACGGTTTTCGGGTCGTCCAGCGTCGCCACTGCGCCCACCGCACGAAGTCGACGCTGGACAAGCGGGATCCGTGACGACCCGCCGGTCAGGTAGATCGCCTCCACCTCCGAAATGCCTGCCAGGGCGAAGGTCTCGCGGGTCGTCATCCCACGGGGAAAGGAGCCGCTGTCGGTGACCCGCAACGTTTTCACCGCGGCCGACACCGCAGCTCGACAGGGCGCGGCGGCGATGAACTCTCGGCGTTCGCACCGTCAGCATGGTCATGGACACGCCGAATAGCCCAGAGTCCCCGTCGCGGGCGCGGAGGACCTTCATCGCCGTTGCGGCGACAGCCGTCGCGGTCGTCGGACTCCTCACCGGTTGCGGCCGGTCGGACGAACCGAGCGGAACCGAGCCCGCGGCCGCGATCCCGGGCCACTACGCCCAGGTCAACGGCCTGAAGATGTACTACGAGGTGCATGGTCAAGCCAACGGCCAGGCGCCGCTGGTACTGCTGCATGGGGGTCTGTCCGGTATCGGCAGCTCGTTCGGTCGAGTGCTGCCGGATCTGGCCAAGGGCAGGCAGGTAATAGGCGTCGAGCAACAGGGGCACGCACGGACGGCTGACATCGACCGACCGCTGCGTTACGAGACCATGGCCGACGACACGGTCGCCCTGTTGCAGCAACTCGGCATCCGACAAGCCGACTTCTTCGGCTACAGCGACGGTGCGGCAGTCGCCCTTTCGATCGGCATTCGCCACCCCGACATAGCCCACAAGCTGGTGCTCGCCTCCGTGGCGTATCGCCCGGACGGAATGCAGCCCGGTCAGCACGAGAGCCTGCAGACCCTGCGTCCGGAGATGATGGAGGGCTCGGTGTTCAAAGACGAGTACGACAGAATCGCGCCGCGCCGTCAGGACTTCCCGACGCTGGTCGAGAAGATCAAGGATCTGGATGCCCACGCGCCGGCCTACACCCCGGACCAGATTCGATCGCTGCACGCTCCGGTGCTCATCCTCGCGGCCGACAACGACATCTTCCGCCCCGAACACACCATCGAGATGTATCGGCTGCTGGGCGGCGGCATCGACGGCATCCCCGGCCTGCCCGAATCCCGGCTGGCCGTAGTCCCGGGAACCTCGCACCTCACCTTGATCGACAAGACACCGTCGGTACTACTCCAGATCATCCCCGACTTCCTCAACACCGCGAAACTACAGCGGTGACTGCAACCGGCAGATCGCGCTGCTCTCCGAGTGTCGAGCTTGCGGGGTGAACCCATCGCCGAAGGTTGCAAACCGACCGTTTGACAGTGTCGCTCAGCGGTTGAGTTTGTCCGCGTTGGCCACCGACCAGTCCGCGAGCGCGGAGACCGGAGTCAGGAGTGAGCGGCCCAGCTCGGTCAGGCTGTATTCCACTTGTGGCGGTACCGTGGGGTGGACCTCCCGATGCACCAGGCCATCGGTCTCCAGCGTGCGCAGGGTCCGGGTCAGCATGCGCTGACTGATGCCCTCTATCGCGCGGTGCAAGTCGTTGTAGCGGTGGGCGCGGCCGCCCAACAGGATGATCACCAGCATGCTCCAGCGGTCGCCGAGCCGCCGGAAGACATCGGTCACCGGACATGCCTCCACCTCGACCTGCGGCACCGGGCGGGGCAGTGTGTGCGCTAGCACGGAGGGCACATCGGTGTGCGTACCGGACATTCAACTGCCTTCTTCCGCTGTCGGAGCTGTGATCCGACGATGGTGCCATGAAGAACGTGATCATCGCTGGTGGTACGACCGGTATGGGGCGGGCTACCGCCGTGGCGCGTGCCGCCCGGGGCGATCAGGTCACCGTGCTGGGCCGGGACCGGCGCGACCTCCCGGCGGACATCGATTTCCTGCGGGCGGACCTGTCCGAGATCGCCGAGGTCGAGCACGCCGCCGGGGAGATCGCTCGCCGGTACGACCGGGTGGATGCTCTTGCCCTGTTCGCCAACCGGCCCATGCCCAAACGCACCGAGACCGCGGACGGACTGGAGTACACCTTCGCGATCTACTACCTCAGCCGGTACCTGCTGGGCGTGCGCCTCGCGCCGCTGATGGACGCCACGTCGGTGATCGTCAATGTGTCGGGCGTGGGGACAACGAAGGGCGGGATCAACTGGGCCGACCCCCAGTTCCGCGACAAATACGGGCTCATTTCCGCTCAGCTGCAGGCAGGCCGGGCCAACGATCTCCTCGGCGTCGCTTGGGACGGCCAAGCCAGGTATGTGCTGTACCACCCCGGATTCACTCGCAGCGGCCTCGACGGACATCCGAGCCCGTTGGTCCGTGTGCTGCTCAAGACACTCGCGGCCGTCGCCGCGCGGCCGATTGAGCGGTCAGTTGCGCCGATAATCGAGTGGGTGGACCGGCCGCCGGCGGCACCGCTCACCGCCGTGGACCGGGGCACCATGCTGGATCCGGGCTTGCCCACCCTCGACCCGGCCGAGGCCAGGAAACTGCGGGACTACACCGAGTCCTTACTCTGTTGAACCGCGTCGAAACATCGCACAGAAGCGGATGTGACCCGTCCGGGGCACTCCGCGCATGCCGCTGATCGAGCGTCCCGGCCGCGCACCCGATCATGCCGATTATCGTGCGCTTTTGGGTGCTCGCATCGGCCTGATAGGTACCGGTACCTACAGCATCCCGATGACAATCTGTGTCGCGTGAACGATGCTCGGATCGCACGGCATCGGACGGAGAGCCAAGAGGGTGACTATGGAACGTTTCGAACTGAAAGAAGATGGAATCCCTCCAGTTCTGCAATATCTGGTCAAGGTGTCCGAGGAGCTCGTCGACGCCAACAGGAGCCTGAACGACGTCCGGAACCAATGGCCGGGTGCTGCCGACGGCGAACGGGCTGAAGAATTGGCTCGGTCGATGGATGATTTGAGCCATGTCGGTACCCAATTGGGGGCATCCTTTTCGCGCCTGCTCGATGTCGTGAAGAGCATGCCAGCCGAGCTCGCGGACCTGGAAGCCGCGATGCGTACCACAAGCACGCGGTACCTTCAGGAAGCCAACCAACGGCAAGGCATTAGGTTCTTGAACATGAATTGGTGATGCGCAAAACCCGAACCGAAGGAAATGTACGGGAAATGAAGACCGACTATGACGAAGTCGATCGCCTCATATGTCAACTGCAGACTATTGTGACTAACCTAACGCGCGGCGCGGACGACATAGCAGCCGCCGACCGTGCGTTCGCAACGGCGGGAGAAGGCCGCTTGAAGACTGCGATGGGCAGCGGCTTGCAAGTTACAGTCAAGAAGCACAACGATTTCTCGGCGGCGCTTTTGAACGTCAAGAATGACATGCGGCATTTCGGCTCGACCGGCAGCATTAAAGCAGTTGAAGATCGGCTTTACCGGAAGCTCACTGCCATAGAACAGGAAATGCACTAAACGCCCTTTCGTCACTGTGCTTATTCTGTCATCCCCATCCAGCGCGATATTGCGCCGAGACTGCGGATGGGCAGCACTGCAAACCGCGACAGCCGTCCAAGTGGAAAGGCAGATTTATCCGCATGCGGGCCAGGCGGTCTTGTCGGCGGGCGGCGGATGGAAGCCGGGAGGCCACCGTGTCGTGTCGTCGTAGGCGACGGCCGGCAGTGACGCTCTATCGAGATTCCGTGCAGGCGGGTAGGAGTCGTCTCCGGCCACGAAAGTTGCTCCTATGAGGTTCACCCGCTCGAAGACGGCATTGTCCAGATCAGCTGAGTACCATACGCTTTTGCACAGTGTGACATTGGTCAGGCGGGTGTGATCCAACCTCGCGCGATCCATCCTCGCGAAAGGCATCGTGAGTCCGTCCCACGTCTCGTGGGACAGGTCGGCGTCGTAGAGTTCGGCGCCATCGAGGTGCGTGTTGGACATGTTCGTCCGACGAAATCGCGCTCCATCCATGTGTGCGCCGTCGAGCCTCGAGAAGGTGAAGTCCACTGCGGTGAGATTGGCGCGTTCGAAATGAGCCTGCCTGAGGCAGGAGTACGAAAGATCGATGTGTTCGCCGCCGTCACCCTCGCGACGGCCGATGACCGTCAAGGCGGCGGCGACATCATCGGGAATCGGCCGTGCCGATCCATCCGGCTCGATGACGCACTCCCGATTCCGAGGATGGCTGAAGTGGGTGTTCATCCGTATGAATGTCGCCAGGACCTCGAAGATAACGGGACGATCCGCCGGTGAGTCCTTGCTGAGACGTTCCAACGCGAATATCCCACCGATGCGAACGGCGGGACTGGACTGGTTCCCCAGTTGCTCCACCGCCTTGGTCACACGATCGGTGATCTGGGTGTCGCGGGCCAACTTCAGTTGATCCCGGGTGCCTTCGAGCGCCCGGTTGCTGAAATACAGTGCCGCCAAGGCCGCGACGGAGGTCACCATCGCGGCGATCTTGGTCCACCCACTCCAGGCGATGACCCGACCGAGCACTCGACCCGTTCGGGAGCGGAACGAGTCGGGCGGCGACCGGTGGAGCGGACGTACTCGAATGACCGCACGGCGCATGGTGGTCGCGCGACTTCTCGGAACCTTCACGCCCACATCATCCGGTACCGCAGGTGCGTCGGCCCCGGAATGCGCGCCATGCCCTCGGCATCACTTCCTTGAGCAGTGCTGCTGCCCAGACGTCGATGTAGTCACGGGACGAGACCCGAGGCGTCCGACGCTCGTTCGACAGAGGGCCTCGACCGTCCAACAAAGTGCCTGCGCGTCCGCCGTCCAACTCGTTGCCCTCACCGCAGCCAGGGTTCCCCACGGATCGGCTGGTCGTTGCGGACTCGCTGTTCGTTGTCGCGTAACCGGGGCTCGTAGTGTGCGAAGAAGACCTTGCCGGTGAGATCGCGGCGGCTGCGGACGCCGGTCTTGTCGAAGATACTTTTGAGGTGTTGCTGGACGGTGTGGGCGGAGAGCACCAGGTCGGCGGCGATCTGGGAGGTCGACGCGCCCTGCAGGACCAGCCGGGTGACGTCCTTCTCGCGTTCGGTCAAACCGTAGGCGGACATGAGCAGCGGGTACAAGCGGCCCGGGTCGGCGGGCTCGATAATGATGGCGATGCGCCGGCCACCGGTCGAGTTCAGGCAGGCGCCGTGCAGGACGACCCAGGTACCGGTTCGTGACAGCACCCGGACCACGGTGACGTCGCCGCTGTGTGAATGTCCGGCTGCGCGCAGCGTCCGGCCGGCCAGCGTGAGGACCGCGGACGGCAGCCGGCCGGCCTCCCAATCTCCATCGGGCAGTTCCGAAAGCCAGTGCGCGACACCGGGTGTGGTGGATTCAATGGCGCAGTTGTGATCGAGAAT
>JABFVX010000268.1 GCA_013362555.1 Mycobacteriaceae bacterium | reverse complement strand
GCCATGTCCTACTACGAGGTGACCTCCCGCTCGACCCTGCGGCGCACCCACACCGTCCTGACCGACCAGCCCGAAGGCGACCTCGACTGACATACTTCCACGATGACCCGTGACGTGCGCTCGACGCACGTCACGGGTCATCGTGGAAGTACCCGCCTCACAGGACCTGTGGATTGCCGAAGACCGCGCCGTTGTCGTCGACGGACGGAGACTTGACATAGAGATAGGTGAACTGTCGGACTGCCACCGGCCCGACGCACTCGTTGACGATGATGTGAAAGTCGCGCACGATGATCGTGCCCTCGGCGTTGGCCTGAATTTGCTTCTCCGCTACCGCCACTTCTTTGACTTCGCCGGGGCCGATGTTCACGGTCGCGACCGGACCCGGATCCAGCGACAGGCCGGGGTTCGGCCCGACGCCCAGCGGCAAGGCGGAGGTGACGCCTGCCGTGCCGGTGTGGAAATCGGCCGCGCAGCCGACGTGGTACCCGGTCTTGAGAACGCCGCTCGCCGCTCCGTTGATCCGTGCGTACGCGGTGGCGCCGACCAGCGATTCACGGGTGAAGCCCGCCTGGTTCAAGGGCAGGATCCGACTGATGGTCTCGTCCCGATTCCCCACCGTGAAACTGCCGAATGCCGATCGGAAGGTCTTCTCGTGCGGCGGCAGCGCGACGACGTCGGCGCGGGCGGACGGCATCGCGCACAGTGCAGTGCAGATGCACAGCAGGACCGATTTCGACCGCATGTCGACACCATAGCCGGCGAGCGGGCCAACTCGGCCGAACCCGAAGCGGGACGGCGAGTGCCGGGTCGTCTCGGAGGCATCCAGAACGACTCACGGGTTGCGTTGGGCGCAACGCGCGGGTCGGTCTGGAGGTGTGCAACAAAGCAACATCGCCGGTCGGGGCAACATGCTGTTGCCCCGACCGGCGATGCTATCGGCGGAGGATAGGGGATTTGAACCCCTGAGGGGCTATCAACCCCAACCCGCGTTCCAGGCGAGCGCCATAGGCCACTAGGCGAATCCTCCGCCGACGAGTGTAGCGGACCCTCGCCCCCGGCCCGCTACGGGGATCCAGAACGACCCATGGCGTGCGTCTATCGCAACTCGTGGGTCGTTCTGGAGGCGTTTGAGCCGGGGATTCGGCACTCGGCGCGGGTTGGGTTAGAGTGAAGGCGGATCCCGCGCGGCGCGCACCCTGTGAACTCCCCCAGGGCCGGAAGGCAGCAAGGGTCAGCGGGCTCTGCCGGGTGCGCGGGGTCCCCTATTCTTCTGCTTCGGGGTAGGGGGTGGAAATGCCTGCCGCATCGCCCGGTCGGGCAAGTAGTGTGGGCGGTGCACTCCCACCGCACTTCACTCGAGCAGGAAAGGCTGCGCCCGATGCCGCGCCAACAGCAGGTCGGTCTGATGAACCGCGATGAACTGGTTGCCGAACACGACAGGCAGACACAGAATTACGCGAAGCTCAAGACCGAGAAGCTGACCCTGGACATCACCCGCGGCAAGCCGTCGCCCGAGCAGCTCGACCTCTCGCTGCCGCTGCTGTCGCTGCCCGGCGACGGCGACTACCGCGACGGCGCAGGCACCGACTGTCGCAACTACGGCGGCCAGCACGGCTTGCCCGAGCTGCGCGCCATCTTCGGCGAACTGCTCGGCATCCCGGTGTCCAACCTGATCGCGGGCAACAACGCCAGCCTCGAGATCATGCACGACTTGATCGTGTTCGCGCTGCTCCACGGCCCTGTTGACGCCGCCCGGCCGTGGAGCCGGGAGCCGGTCAAGTTCCTCTGCCCGGTGCCCGGATACGACCGGCACTTCGCCCTCACCGAGTCCTTCGGCATCGAGATGATCCCGGTGCCCATGAACAACGACGGCCCGGACGTGCGCCGCTGCGCCGAGCTGGCCGCCGATCCGTCGGTCAAGGGCATGTGGGCGGTCCCGAACTACTCCAACCCCTCCGGCGAGATCTGCTCCGAAGCTGTTGCGCGCGAGCTGGTCTCGATGCCCGCGGCCCCAGACTTCCGACTGTTCTGGGACAACGCCTACGCGGTGCACCCGCTGGCCGCCGAGGCGGCGCCGGTCCTCGACGTGCTCGGCATGGCCGCCGCGGCCGGAAACCCGAACCGCCCCTTCGTGTTGGCGTCCACCTCGAAGATCACCTTCGCCGGCAGCGGAGTGAGCTTCTTGGGCAGCTCCACCGCGAACCTCGAGTGGTACCTGCGGCACGCGGGCAAGAAGAGCATCGGTCCCGACAAGATCAATCAACTGCGCCACCTGCGATTCTTCACCGACGCCGACGGGGTTCGCGCCCACATGCAGCGGCACCGCGCCATCCTCGAGCCGAAATTTCAACTGGTGCTTCGCATCTTGGAGGACCGGCTGGGGTCGTCGAAGGTGGCTTCCTGGACTGAGCCCAAAGGCGGCTACTTCATCAGCCTGGACGTGCTGGAGGGCACGGCGTCCCGCGTCATCGCCCTCGCCAAGGAAGCCGGCATCGCGCTGACCGCGGCTGGCTCGGCGTTCCCGTACCGCAACGACCCGGACGACAAGAACATCCGCATCGCCCCCAGTTTCCCGACCACCGACGAGCTGGCCAAGGCGATGGACGGAGTGGCAACCTGCGTGCTCCTGGCGGCCACCGAAAAGCTACTGGACCGCTAGCGGCAATCCCACAACGGTTCCCAACCTCCACAACGACCCATGAGTTGCGTTCAATGCACGTCATGGGTCGTTCTGGAGGCCTGAACGGCCTTGGGGTCAGCGCGCCAACGGTACGGTGGTGCCATGGTGGACCCTTTCCCCGATGCATTCAGCTCCTTCGGCAAGCGCGTGCGGCAGCGGCTGCGCGACGAGAAGGTCATCTGGTTCACGACTGTCGGCGGCGACGGCACGCCGCAGCCGAATCCGGTGTGGTTCCTGTTGCAAGGCAACAGCATCCTCATCTACAACCGTCCGGATGCCCACCGCCTGAACCACGTCGAGCGCCGGCCGCGGGTCTCGCTGAACCTGGACGGCAACGGCGTCGGCGGCGACATCATCGTCGTCACCGGCGAGGCCGCCTTGGACGCGGACGCCCCGCTGCCGCACGAACTGCCCGAGTACATGGCGAAGTACGAGGCCCTCATGGGTCGCGTCAGCGGCAGCCCCGAGGGCTTCAGCAAGGAGTACCCCGTCCCCCTGCGCATCGCCATCGCCCGCATCCGCGGCTTCTAGCCCCCTCCAGAATGACCCGTGACGTGCACTGAACGCACCTCACGGGTCATTCTGGAGGTAGGCTACTTGGCTTTCGCGGCGGCTTTCGCCTGCTTCTTGAACTCGCGGACTTGGGCGAGGGATTCCGCGTCGGTGACGTCGGCGACCGAGCGGCGTGAGCCCTCGTCGCCGTAGGCTCCGGCCGCGGCGCGCCAGCCCGGGGGCTGCACGCCGCCCTGCTTGCCGAGCAGCGCCAGGAAGATGCGGGCCTTCTGGTCGCCGTATCCGGGCAGTGCCTTCAGCCGCCGCAGCACTTCCCTTCCGTCCGGGTCGCCCTCGGTCCAGATGTCGTCCGCGCGGCCGCCGTAGTTGTCGATGACGTAGCGGGCGAGTTCCTGCACCCGGCGGGCCATCGACCGGCCGTAGCGGTGGATGGCGGGCGGCGTGGCGCACAGCTGCTCGAACTCCGCCGGATCAGCGGCGGCGATCGCCCGCAGGTCGAACCCGCCCATCCGGTCGGCGATCTTGCGCGGACCGCGGAATGCGTGCTCCATCGGATACTGCTGGTCCAACAGCATCCCGGTGAGCAGGGCGAACCAGTCGTCGCCGAGCAGCTTGTCGGAGGCAGGCTCCTGCGCCAGGCACAAGGTGAGAGGCATGGCACGATCATTCCACCAACCTCCGCAACGGGGTACCGGCGAGTACGGCGCACGGTGTGACCTGCGCGACTACGCTCAGCGGCATGTCGCAGATCACGGCCACACAGTCACTTCGCCCGGACCGGTTCGACAGCGCGGGGCGCGACCAGCTAGTCGACATCCAGGACTTGCAGGCCGCGCTGCCCGGACTGCAGCGACTGCGCGACTGGGCGCACAGCGCCTTGGCGCTGCGGTCCGGCGAGCAGGCCATCGACATCGGTTCCGGCACGGGCTCGGAGGTGCTGCTGTTCGCGGACAAGGTCGGCCCGTCCGGCGAGGCGGTCGGCGTGGAGCCGGACCCGCAGCTGCTCGCGTCCGCGGAGCGGCGCGCGGCCGCTGCCGGATCGGCGGCCCGGTTCGTGCCCGGCGACGCCTATGGCCTGCCGTTCGGCATGGACAGCTTCGACGCGGTGCTGTGCGAGCGGGTGTTCCAGCACCTCACCCGGCCGCAACAGGCGGCGCGCGAGATAGCTCGGGTGCTGCGGCCGGGCGGCCGGGTAGTGCTCTGCGATGCGGACTGGGGTACGGCGGTCGTCCACCCCGGCGACCAGGCGGTGGCGCGGTTGGTGATCGACACGCTGATCGCGGGCACCACCAACCCGTATTCCGGCAGGCGGCTGGCCGGGCTGCTGGCGGCCGAAGGCCTGGTCGTCGACGACATCAGCTCCCACGCGTTGATTCAGGACCGCGGCGTCGGCGCGGGCACGCTCGTCGCGAAGGTCGCCGACATGGCCGTGGAGCGCATGTCGCTCACCGTGCCCCAGCGTGACCAACTCGTTGCTGACCTCGACGTCGGCGCCGCCCGCGGCGACATCCACGTGTCCGTCACCATGTTCGCGGTCTTGGCCCACAAGCCCTGAGCGGCGGTGTTCAGGCCAGCAGTTTGCGCTCGAGGGCGGAGATGTCGCGATCGGTGAGCCCGAGACCGGCGCGGGCGTAGTTGTCGAAGCTGCCGTACTGGGCCGCCACCGTGTCGAAGGCGGTGTTCAGCTCGTCGAGGGTGACACCGCGCATGGGATCGTTCGCCGCGGCCTGGAGGAAGGCGTTGCTGGCCATGAAGTCTCGGGTGACGGTGGCCCGGTCGACCCCGAGCAGGGTCAACAGGACGGCGGTCGTCCAGCCGGTGCGGTCCTTGCCTGCGGTGCAGTGGTACAGCAGTGCGCCGTCGGCGGCGGCGATGTCGCGCAGGACGGCGGCGATGGCTCCGCGCGCGTTCGGGTCGGTGACGAACACGCCATACGCCGTCTGCGGAGCGACGACGGTGGTAATGGGAGCCTGGCCGAGCACGTCGCGCCACAGGCCGATGGCGCCCGCGGGCAGTCGCTCCGGCTGCAGCGCACGTTCCACGCCGGTGCGCAGGTCGTCGACAGTCCGCACGTGCAATGCGGTGAGCCGGGCCAGGTCCGCCGGGGCGGCGTCGGTCAGGGCGTCGCTGCGGATGACCAATCCGGTGCGGACGACGCGGCCGTCGACGGTGCGGTAGCCGCCGATGTCGCGGGCGTTCGCTACGGACGCCAGGTGCAGTGAGACCGGCGCGGCTGCGGGTGCGGCGGCGAGCTGACCGGCCGCGGTGACGGCAAAGCAGGCAGAGAGGGCGGCCACGGCGGCCGCGGTGCGCATGACCACGGGTGTACTCCTGGGAAGTCTCGGTGAGGCCACCACGGTACCCACGGTTCGCTTTACGCCATATGAACGACCCGCCAAAGACTCGATATTCCCAGTTCGCTACGTATAAGTTGAGGGCGAGTTCACAGGTTCGGCGACACCGCATAACGGGGTGCGGACAGTGCGCGCATAGGAGCGGCGGCCTTGAGGAGCATCTCCTCGAACTCGTCGACAGGATCGGAATCCAGTACGACGGCGCCGCCCGCACCGATGTGCCAGCTGCCATTCACGAGCACCATGGTCCGAATGACCACATTCAGGTCGGCGGCGCCGTTGCAGCCGAGGAATCCGAGTGCGCCCGAATACACCCCCCGGGCGCGGTGCTCGAGCGCATCGATGATCTCCATCGTGCGCAGCTTCGGCGCGCCGGTCATCGAGCCGGGCGGGAAGCAGGCCCGCACACAGTCGACAACGTCGTGGTCGGGCAGCAGCCTGCCGCGCACCGTCGACACCAGCTGGTGCACCGTGCGGTAGCTTTCCACCGCCATCAGCACCGGGACGTGGACGGACCCGATCGAGCACACCCGGCCCAGGTCATTGCGGATCAGGTCGACGATCATCAGGTTCTCGGCCCTGGTCTTGCGGTCTGCGGCCAGTCTGCGGCGCAGCCGCTCATCCAGCTCGGGGACCTCGCTGCGGGCGGCGGTGCCTTTGATCGGTTTGGCCTCGGCTGTTCCGTCGGGGGTGACGCGCAGGAAGCGCTCCGGCGAGGAGCAGGCGATTTCGATGTCGCCCAGCCGCAGATAGGCCGCATAGGGGGCGGGATTGATGCGGCGCAGCCGTCGATATGTCTCGAATCCGCTTCCGGCAGCGGGGATTTCGGCGGAATTGGTGAGATTGATCTCATAGCTCTCGCCCGCGCGCAGCTTTTCCCGGCACTCGGCGATGTCGGCAAGGTACTGCCCGCGGTCCCGAGTCAGCCACGGCTCGACCGAGGTGTCGTCCGCGACGACGAGCGGATCGGATTGCCCCGCCACGGGTTCCAAGGCCGCGGCCGTGGACTCCAGCCAGGCCGCGGCCGCGGCCTGAGTTCCCGCGTCGATCGCGAGTGCCACCAGCCAGGTCCGGCGCTCGAGGTGGTCGACTGCGAGGAACCGGTCGCAGAACAACCAGTACGCGTCCGGTGTCGGCGCGACTCGGCGCGGCACGGAGCTGCCGCTCTCGGTGTGCAGCTCGTAACCGAAATAGCCGACGTATCCGCCGGTGAAATCGAACGGCAGGTTCGGCGCGTCGATCTCGCGCCGGGCCAGTTCCGTTTGCAGCCCGTCGAAGACGGATCCTGCGTTGGCCGCGGCTACCTCCGCGAGCGGCCCCGACGCGTCGCCGAGATAGGAGAACCGTGACAAGCCCGGCTCCACCCAGGAGCTGTCGAGCCAGAAGGCGTGCCGTGACGCGCCGTACAGCTGTGCGAACGTCGCCTCGGTGTCGACTTCGAACGGCAGCTCCCGCACTGTCGCCTGAAACCGCAACTGAGGGCCGGTGCCTCCCGACTGCGGCCCGCGCACCGCGACGGGAGACCGCGCGGGCCGCTCTCGGGGCGCGGCGGGCCGCGGGGCTACGGCCGAGAGGTCCCGGAAGTTGCGCAGTAGCTGGCGGCCGTAGGAGGTCTCTATGGATTCGGGGTGGAACTGCACGCCCCAGCGCGGCAGCTTGCGGTGGCGCAGGGCCATGACGACCTCGTCTTCAGACCAGGCGATGGCCGCGAGCGGGTCCGGCAGCGGCTCGGTGACGGCCAGCGAGTGGTAGCGCACGGCGTCGAACTCGGTCGGGATGCCCTGGAACAGCAGGTCGTCGTTGTGGCGAATGCGGCTGACGTGACCGTGCCGCGGCGCCGGGGCGGGTGCGACACGCCCGCCCGCACTCAGCGCCAGTCCCTCGTGGCCGAGGCAGACCCCGAGCACGGGCAGCCCGGTGGACCGCAGGATGCGGGTGTTGACCCCGAAGTCCCGCTCGCGAGCGGGATGGCCGGGACCAGGGGAGATGACGATGTTGTCGTACCGGTCCCAGGCCACATCGCCGAACTCGACGTTGTTGCTGACGACGTCTGGTTCAGTTCCGTTGACCTGCGCCAACAGCTGGAACAGGTTATAGGTGTACGAATCGAAATTGTCGACGAGCAGTGTCCGCACCATCACCCCTCCTCTCGCCTTCGCAAGATCAACGCCGAGTCCCGGTGAAAAGCTACCCAATCCTCGGGTGACCGGTGATCGCCACCCACTCTGACCTGCGGATTTGACGGCGAGTTTCCGATCACGTAACTTATTCGAGGTCAGAGCGACATGGACGCCGACCCGGTGCGTATGCGGCGGGACACGAGGTTGGACGCGGGCGCCTGGCG
>JABFVX010000095.1 GCA_013362555.1 Mycobacteriaceae bacterium | reverse complement strand
GATTCCTGCTGCGACACCACTTGATCCACTCGGTCCTCGTCAGCTGGGCCCATTCCGGTGTGCATCTGCCTGCCAGGCATCACGTTGCCCGGCGGCACGGTTCCCGTCGACCCTACCCCCATGCCGACATCGGGATTGCGGCGACCGGTCGGCAGCCCCGTTACCGCGTCGTCGCTCACCATTGCTCCTTCGTGTGCGCTACCCGATTCCGCTGTCGGCCCTGCACCTCTTTGTCGAACAGGGTACGGGAAGTCACCCGCTCCGGTGGTATCAACCGCGCGGGCGCGAATAACCGGCAGGATCATCGTCTCTGCGTCCATCAGCGGATCGTATGGACGATGCTTCGGCTCTTCAGGTGCGTCGGCGGGCGCCGCGCGCAGACCGAGCCTGCGCATGATCGCGACCGTGAGGCCGACGATTTCCGGGACACCCGACAACCACATGATCGCAAAGGTGACCGCGAGCATCAAGCACCCGGCCAACGCGACCCGCAGCCCCGAGCCCAGCCAGAGATGTGAATCGGTGAGACGCTGCAACTTCAGGGCCCGGTCCGCGATGAGCACCGTCACCCCGCCCGCCGCGGACGCCAGCACGACCCGCCAGACCGTGCGGCCGACATTCACCATGCGCAGCTCGCCGAGGCTGCGGTGCAACAGGATTCCGCCGATCACCGCGCCGGTGATGAAGGCCAGGCCGTTCACCAGCCCGAGCCCCAGGACCACCTTGTCCTTGTCGTGCACCAGCACCGGCACCAGAGCCGACAGCGCCACCTTGACCCCGGTGATGCCGAGAATGATCCAGGTCGGCGTCCATGCCTGCTCGCGGGCGTAGAACACGCGCAGATGTATCAGTACCAGCGCGTAGGGAATCAGCGTGAAGGCGGAGAAGCTCACCGCCAGTCCGAGCCTGCCCGCTTCGTGGAAGGTCATGTTGCCGTGGCCGTAGAGCGCCTCGCCCATCTGGCGGCCGGTGAGGGTCATGAACAGCACCACCGGGATCAGCGCGATCATCGTCAGCCGCGTGGCGACCGAGAGGTCGTCCACGACCGCGGGGGTGTCGTCTTCGGCGGCGTTGCGCGACAGTCGCGGCATGATCGCGGTCAGCACGGTCACGCCGAGCACGCCGTACGGCAATTGCAGCAGCATCCAGGCGGTCTGGTAGATCGCCGGGCCCGCGGCGTCGTGGGCGGCGGCGATCCGCGTGCCGAAGACCAAGCCCGCCTGACTGATTGCCACGTAAAGCACGATCGCCGCGCCCATTCCGGCCGCGCGCTTGAGCCGGTCGTCGATGCCCCACAGCGGCCGCAGGTCGATGCGTTCCCTGCGGATGGCAGGCAGCAGGCACAGCGCCTGCATGACCACGCCCAGCGTCAGGCCGACGCCGAGGAGCAGCAGCTTGGGATCGCTCAACCGCACGCGGTCGAGCGAGATCTCGCCCGGCACCAGGAAATAAATGCCCAGTACGACCAGCACCACGACGTTGTTCAGCACCGGGGCCCAGGCGCCGGGCTTGAAGACCTGTCGGGTGTTGAGGATGGCCGTGAACAGCGCTGACATGCCGTAGAACAGCACGGCGGGCAGCAGCAGGTAGGACAGCGCCGTCGTGAGCCCGGTGTTCACCGCGCCGTTCTCCGGCAGGAAGAAGTGCGGCACCAGGAACGACGCGGTGCCCACGGCGAGGATGGTGGCGATGGTCAGCATCGTGAACGCGGCGGTGCAGAGCCTGCGCACGAATGTCGCGCCGCCGTCCGGGTCCTCGCGCTCGGCGCGCACGAGCACCGGGACCACGATCGCCGACAGCACCGCTCCGAGGACGAACTCGGAGATCATGTTCGGGATCTGGCTGGCCACCGTGTAGGAGCTGGCGACCGCGCTGCCGAGCACGGCCAGCAGCAGCATGGACTTGAAGAATCCGGTGATGCGGCTGGTCAGCGTGGCGACGGCAATGGATCCCGAGGACGCGAGGAGCCGCTTGTTGCCGCGGTCGCTGGCCTCGGGCGGCGCGTCGTCGTAGTCCCATTCCTGCGGCGGAGTCGTCAGCTGCGGGTAGTAGACCATCTCCGTGGGATGGTCGTAGGCGGCGTAGTCCGGGCGCAGGATGCGTTGGGTGCGCTGGTATTCCGGCGGCTGGAGCCGCTCCCAGGGCGCGGAGGGAGTCTGCGGATCCTGCCCGGGACGCAGCGGATAGGCGGAGGGGGCCTGCGGGGGAAGGGAGCCGGACGCCGGCGCGGGCGGGGGCGCCTCGTCGGGCCGGTACCCGTTCACCGTTGTTCCCCTTCCTTATCTTCCCTGGGGGCGTCTTCCTCGCGGTCGCGAGTAGTTGCGGAGCCGACCTTCTGCATCGCCTGCTCCAACTCTGCCTGCTCTTCCTCGGCATCGCGAACTCGGCGCTTGGCGCGCACATACCGGTTGAGTCTGCGTCGGGTGCCGGTGTCGAGGCCGGTGTCGGCCGGGTCGGGCCTGCCGCGGAACCGACGCCACAGTCTGCGGCCCGCCAGCAACACCAACAGCGCGCCCGCACATTCGGTGATCAGGGTCAGCGACTTGCCGTACGCGTTCGAGCGCACTCTGACGGAGGTCGGCGCGCCGAGTTCGCGGCCGGACGGCGTGGACAGCGAGAACGTCACGGTCAGGTCGCGGGTGGCGTTGACCTGCGTCGGCAATTGCAGCGAGCGGGTCCCGTTGGCGGGCAACTGCACCTCGCCGACGTCGGTGATCTTCATGTCCGCGGGCGCGTCGGTGTCGATGAGCACCCGGATCGCGACCGGCAGCCCGTTGCGTGCCACGAGCAGCAGCGGACTCTGCGCGGACGCCAGGGTGTAGACCCCGCTCGGGGTCAGCACGGTCTCCCGCCGGGTGAGCGCGTCGTCGGCGGCGGCCGTTGTGGCCACGAGGCCGCGCGCCCATGCCTCCGCGGTGACGCGGTCGGCGCCTTGCCAGCGCGACAGGCTCGCCGCGCGCAGCAGGTCTTCGCGCAGAGGCGAGAGGAAGCGGTCCGGCGTCAGCTCCTGCGCGGTGTCGACCAGCGCTCCGGCCATCGCGTCCACCGGTGCGGCGGCCCGCCGAATGTCGTCGGCCACGACGGGGGGCACTTCCGCGTCGACCTGCCTGCCCGCGCCGGACTTGCCCGGCGCGCTCGCGGGCGGAGCGGCGCGAAACGGGCTCGGCGCGGGGGGCTCGGCCAGCAGTGAGGTGAGCCTGCGCGGCACGGCGAGGCCGGACCGGTACAGCGTCGCCAGCTGCGTCAGCAGCGAGCCCGCTTCCTCGGCGTTCGGGGTCCAGACCGGCGGCGGGGCGAGCAGCTCGCTGCGCGGGGCCGCCTGCGGGCTGACCGCCCGCCAGCTCAGGGCACCGAGCGCGTCCTGCAAGCGAGCCTGCCGAGAATCCGCACCGAGGTCGTAACGCAGGGCGGCGGGAGTCACCGGCAGGGCCGACGGGCGCTCGCCCACCGCGCCGAGCGCGCTGCTCGCGGTGACGTCGAAGGTGGCGGCGCGCATCGTCTCGGTGCGCGCGGTCACCGGACTTATGCCCGCGGGCGCGGGCGCGGCGATGGTGAGGGAGACGACCTCGGGCGGTGTCGGGGAAGCGGTAGTCGGGGCGTCGCCCACCGCGTCGTCGCGGACGGCCGTATCGCCGACGACCACCGTCGAGACGTCGAACTTGTGCAGCATCGCGCCGGTCCGGTCGTCGATCGCGCCGGTGCTCGGCACGGCCAGGCCGCGGACCGATTTGGTCGACAGCACGGTGTCCACGATGTCGGCGGGCGCGGCGACGGCGTGCCCGGACAGCGGGTCGTCGTCGACCGCGGCAATCGTGCGCAGGTCGGCCTGGGCGTACGGCATCGCGACCGTGCACATGCCCGCGGCCAGGGTGCGCAGCCTGCCGAGCCACAGGGTGGCCGCGGTCTGCCCGGAGCCGTCCTTGGTCGGTCCGTCGACCTTGCCCGCCGTGACCGGCACTCGGTATCCGCGGGTCATGGCGACCACGGTTTCCAGCAGGTCGGGGTCCACCGCGAGACAGACGCTGTCGGCGAGCTTGTGGTCGCGGTCGGTGTTGGCGCTGGTTGCCGATTCCAGCGCACCGAGCAGGCCGTCCAGCCTGCCGTCCTTGCCGAGCTCGGCGGCGAGCTCGTCGTCGGTGAGCTCGACCGAGTCGGTCAGGGACCCGGGCTGGCCGGGGGCCCGGCGGGGTCGGTCGGCGAGAGGCCACAAAATCGTCGTCGCGACCCGCTGGGCGGCGGGCGGGGGCACCGCCTGGGCCGATTCGCTGTGCGGATCGGGGGCGTTCGGGTCCGGCGGAACGCCGAGCACCGGCAGCAGGAACCGGGCGTCGTCGAGGTGGGCCTGTTTGCCGTAGGCGGGTTTGCCGTTGACGTTGATCAGCAGCGGGTAGACGCCGGTGCGGTCGATGCGCAGCGACTTGGTCGGCTTCGCCTCGTCGGGAGCGGCGGCGGAGCGCAGCGGGATCGTGAGGGTGAACTGCTTGCGCTCCCCCGGGCTCAGCCGGTCGGCTTGCGGTTCGAAGGGGCCTGCGACGGTGAACTGCTCCTGGTCCAGCCGCAGCGCGCCGCGCAGTCCGGCCGAGTTGCCCACCGGAGCGGCGCGCTGTACGCGGGCGGTGATGGAGCTGACCGGACGGTCGCCCACATTGGTGACCGTGGCGGTCACGGTCAGCCAGGGGTCGCTGGTGAGCGTCACGGTGCCGGGGGCGACCGAGTCGATGGACAGCGCGAGGAACTTGCCCGGGTTGCGCGGGGCCTGCGGAGCGGGAGCCGCCCAGGCCGGGGTGGCGAGGCCGAGCACCGTCGCCGCGACGGCGATCAGCGGCAGCGCCTTGAGCACGCATCTCTTGGGCACGGATCCGTGGAATCGCAAACCTCTAGAATGACCCGTGAAGTGCGTTGGACGCACGTCATGGGTCATTGTGGAGGTTCGCGGCAGCGCCGATGGATATGGCGTGCGGGAAGAAATCACTGCGGCCCCTTGCCGGTGAGCAGCGAGCCGCCCATGTCGTCGATCAGCTTTCCGGCGACCGCAGCCAGCTTGCGTTCGTCCGCGTAGGCCAGGCGGGAGCCGAGTTCGGCCAGCGGCACCCAGGCGACCTCGGTCACCTCGACATCCGCGTCGGACAGCTCCCCGCCTTCGGAGGCCAGCAGGTAGTGGTGCACGGTCTTGTGCACTCGCTGCCCTTCAGAGACGAACCAGTAGTCGATGCTGCCCAGCGCGGCGAGCACTCGCCCGGAGATGCCGGTCTCCTCCGCGACCTCGCGCATCGCCGTCTCCTCGGCGGTCTCTCCTTGTTCTATGTGTCCTTTGGGGAGCGACCACAGCAGCTTGCCGCGCCGGTCGGTGCGGCCGATCAGGGCCGCGGACATCTCATCGCGCGATCCCCCCAATCCGTCCACTACCAGCCCCCCGGCCGAGGTCTCCCGAACAGTGCGCAACTTGGGCTTGCCCGCGGAGCCACGCCGCCGCACCCGGCGGCGTCTACCGTTTGATCGTTCCGCCGCAGACACCCAAGTGATATTAGCCCCCGCCAGCGAGTGAACAGCCAAACAGCGGCGCCCGGTAGGCTGCACTGCCGTGGTTTCCTCTGCACAGCCTCAACCCGACCGGCGTACGCGACTGTTGGCGGGCGCGGCCGTCACGCTGCGGGGCCACGAAGAGGTGCTGCGCCCGCTGGGTCAGATGTTCGACGCGGCTGGCCTCGAGCTGTACCTGGTCGGGGGCAGTGTCCGGGACGCGGTCCTGGGTCGGCTGGGCGCCGATCTGGATTTCGCCACCAACGGGCGGCCGGAGCAGGTGCAAGAGCTGATCCGGGGGTGGGCCGACAACCTGTGGGACACCGGCGGCCTCGCGTTCGGGACGGTCAGCGCGGCCAAGTCGGACTCCGCTGGCGTGGCGCACCAGATCGAGATCACCACATTCCGCAGCGACGCCTACGACCGCGTCTCGCGCAATCCGGTGGTCAACTACGGCGACACCCTCGAAGGCGACTTGGTGCGCCGCGACTTCCGGGTGAACGCCATGGCGGTGCGAGTCGGGCCGTCCGGCGCCGAGGAGTTCGTCGATCCACTCGGCGGGTTGGACGACCTGTTGAGCGGCGTGCTGGACACCCCCGCCGCGCCGGAGGACTCGTTCAACGACGATCCGCTGCGGATGCTGCGCGCGGCGCGGTTCGTGTCGCAGCTGGGGTTCGACGTGCATCCGCGGGTGCGGGCCGCGGCGACCGCGATGGCGAGCGAGATCGACCGGATCACGGCCGAGCGGGTGCGGGCGGAGCTGGACAAGCTCATCCTCGGCGAGCACCCGATCGAGGGCATCGACTTGATGTGCAGCACCGGACTGGCGCAGCGGGTGCTGCCGGAGGTCCCGGCAATGCAGCTGGAGATCGACGAGCACCACCAGCACAAGGACGTCTACCGGCACTCGCTGACGGTCTTGCAGCAAGCCATTGATCTGGAAGACAGTGCGGGCGAACCGGTTCCGGGGCCGGATCTGGTTTTGCGCTGGGCCGCACTGTTGCACGACATCGGCAAACCCGCCACCAAGCGCAACGAGCCCGGCGGCGGGGTGAGCTTCCACCACCACGAGGTGGTCGGCGCGAAGATGGTGCGCAAGCGGATGCGCGCGCTGAAGTACCCGAACCAGGTCACCGACGATGTCGCCACATTGGTGTTCCTGCACTTGCGATTCCACGGGTACGGCAAGGGCGAGTGGACCGACTCGGCGGTGCGCCGCTACGTCACCGACGCGGGCGACCTGCTGGCGCGCCTGCACAAGTTGGTGCGGGCCGACTGCACCACCCGAAACCGGCGGCGGGCGGCGGCGCTGCGCGCCACCTACGACGACCTGGAGACCCGGATTGCCCGGATCGCCGCGCAAGAGGACCTGGACCGCGTGCGCCCGGATCTGGACGGCAACGAGATCATGCGTATTCTCGGCATTCCCGCGGGCCCCGCAGTGGGCCGGGCGTGGAAGTACCTCAAGGAACTGCGGCTCGACCGCGGCCCGCTGGACCGGGCGCAAGCGGAAGCGGCATTGAAAGAATGGTGGGAAACGCAGTGCGAGCGGTGATCCGGCGTGCGGTGCTCAGGAAGGGCGGCGCGGTTCTGGCCGCGACGGTGGGATTGGCGGTCGCGGCGGCCGGATGTGCAAGCGACAGTGACGATTCCGCCGCACCGTCGCCCGCGGCGAACCCGGCCGGGGCACAGGCGGGCACGGTCACGGTCTTCGCCGCGTCTTCGCTCACCGCGGTTTTCACCGACCTGGGCAAGAAATTCGACGCCGAACATCCTGGCAGCCACGTGAAGTTCTCGTTCGCGGGCTCGTCGCAGCTGGTGGCCCAGCTCAAGGCCGGGGCGCCCGCCGACGTCCTGGCATCCGCGGACATTCCGACGATGCAGAACGCCATCGACGCGGGCCGCGTGACCGAGGCGCCGGTCACGTTCGCGCAGAACATCCTGACCATCGTCACCGCCGCGGGGAACCCGAAGCACATCACCGGCCTGGCGGATCTGGCCAAGCCGAACGTCAAGGTCGTCGTATGCGCCCCGCAGGTGCCCTGCGGCGCCGCGACGCGCAAGCTCGAGATCAACGCGGGCGTCACCGTGAAGCCGGTGAGCGAGGAGCCGAACGTCGCGGCCGCGTTGCAGAAAGTCGCCTCCGGCGAGGCCGACGCGGGCATCGTGTACGTGACCGACGCCAAGCGCGCAGGCGCCGAGGTCGCGACGGTCCCGCTCCGTGAGGCGGCGCGCGCGGTGAACACCTACCCGATAGCCGTGGTCGCCGACAGCAGGAACGCCCAGTTGGCCCACGAGTTCGTCGCCCTGGTGACCGGCCCGGACGGCAAGCAAGCGCTGGCCGCGGCGGGCTTCACCCTGCCCAGCCGCTGACTCACACCCGTATCGCGCGTCTAC
>JABFVX010000026.1 GCA_013362555.1 Mycobacteriaceae bacterium | reverse complement strand
CGCAGGCGACCTCACCATCACCACCCTCCCCTAACCAACCCAAACCTCCAGAACGACTCATGAGTTGCGTCAGACGCAACTCATGAGTCGTTCTGGAGGGTGGGTTGGCAGCGGGGGCAGAAGTAGACGCCGCGCTCGGCTCGGGTGGGTTCGTCATCGGCCAGGAGGTGGACGACGATTCCGGCGCCGCAGCGGCGGCAGGGCCGGCGTTGGCGGTCGTAAGCCATTGGCCGCCAAGGTGGTTCGTGGGCGGCTTTGGTGAGGACGCGGTGGGCTTCGTCGACGAGGGCGGGGAGGTCGTCGATCCGGCCGACGGGGGTCTTCGGGTTCACCCGGCGCAGGAAGCAGATCTCGGAGCGGTAGATATTGCCGATGCCCGCCAGATTGCGTTGGTCGAGCAGGGCGAGGCCGATCGGGCGGTCCGGCTGCGATGCCAGCCGGCGAGTCGCCTCGGCCGGGTCCCAGTTCGGCCCGAGCAGGTCGGGTCCGAGGTGGTCGGTGACAGTGTGCTCGGACTCGAGCGGGAGCGCTTCGACGACGCCGAGGGAGAAGCCGACCACCTGGGACTCGCTGGTCGCCAGGATCAGGCGAACCGTGTGCGCCGGGCGGCGCCAGCGCGCACCCTGGGTGTAGACGTGCCAGACGCCCTCCATTTTCAGGTGGGTGTGGACGCTGACCGCGCCGATGTGGAAGAACAGGTGCTTGCCGTAGGTGGTGATCTCGTCGACGGCCTGGCCGCGGAGGTCGACCGTGGCGAAGCGCGGGACGCGGAAGTCGGTCACGGTCAGCGTTCTGCCGACGAGCGCAGGTCGCAGGCGCGCGGCAGCGCGGAAGACCGTGTCACCCTCAGGCATGCTTCACACCGTAATTGAGGTTGCCTCCAGAATGACCCGTGACGTGCGTTAGGTGCACGTCATGGGTCATTCTGGAGAGGTTGCTAATCGCGCCAGCCGGTGAGGTCGATGCCTTTGGGCGTTTCTACGCGGTAGCCGAAGGTGATGCCGGCGGCGGCGTTGGGGGCGAGGTCGGTCTTCCAGGTGAGGATGCCGAGTTCCGAGCGGTCGGCGGGGGCGGGGGCGGCGGTGGTTTCCTTGACGGTGATCTGGGCGTCGCGGGAGACGGGCACCTGGTCCAGGACGGTCAGATGGATGGTCCGGGGGCTGTGGTTGGCGACAGTGATCCGGTACTCGGCATCAATGCGCCGGGACGAGCCGAGGGTCGCCTTGCTCGCGGAGCGTTTGACCAGAGCGCGTTCTACGCGCACCCGATCGTCGAGGCCGAGGGCCAGCTCGCGCTCTTCGTCGGGCGCCCAGGACGACCCGTCGTCGGCGACGACAACCCGGCGGCAAGGTGTGGGAGCTGTTGTTGCGCACCGTCGCTCGCAGGGTCGCCGCCTCGCTGTGCACGGGCGCGGTGACGTGGTCCAGCCGTGATTCCAACACCAGCTTCGCGACGACCGTGCGGTGCGAGGTGCCGTCGGCCCGCACCGCGATCGGGCGCTGCGGAGTATAGGTCGCCGCGGCGGGGCCCTGCTCGGCGACGGCGGTCTCCTCGGCGATCTCGGCCGCGTCGGCGACGGCGGCGAAATGCGGCGCCCCGCCCGCGGGCGCGGGCACGGGCGCCGCCGCGCCGTAAGCCGCGCCCGCGTTGAACTCGAGCAGCTCCACCGGGCGGCGGCGATCGATGTACCAGGGGTCGAGCTCCGGCACCGCGAGCGAGTCCGCGGGCCGGGCGGTGGACAGGGCGAGTCGGCACTCCGGCCAGTCCTCTCCGGTGTTCTGGCTGATCATGCCGTACCAGGCGAGCGCCACTTCCGAGTCGGCGAGCCGCAGGTCGTAGGTCGAGTGCCAGCTTGCGCCCGTGGTCAGATACGACAGCTCGAGAGCGATCTCGCCGTCCGCGGCGGCCTCCAGCGTCACCTCGGCGAGCAGCTCGTCGGGCAGATTCTGTCTGCGCAAGTCGCCGACCTGGCGTTGTACCGCGGCGAGTTCGGTCGCCAGGTCGGCCCGTTGCCGATTGCGTTCCGCGATGCCGGTTTTCACCTCGGTCAACCAGGCGTCGAAGTCCGCGGGCAGCGGGCTCGTCCGGGCCGCCGTGCGCTCCAGGTGCCGTTCTCGGGTCTCGGCCACCGCATTGGCGACATCGATTGCGCTCATGTCGATTTCGATCTCCCGCCACCGCCGCTCCAGCTCGACGCGCGCGGCATTGGCCGGGCGCGCTTGCCGCCGTGTCACGACATCCACGCCGAGCACCGTCGCGGCTCCCGTGCCGGAGACCCGAACCGAATCCCGCAACAGGCCGAGGGGAAGCGGTCCGAACGCCACCGTCTGCTCGCCCGCGGCGACGGCAACCCGCCCTTGCCGGGTGACGCGGGCTCGATCGGGGAACACGGTGACTGCGGCAATCGCGGACTCCACGGGACTCATCCCCAAGAGGCTAGACCCAGTCGTCCGGAACCGCCTTCGAGCGGAGCACCCGGCGGTCGCGGGCCGTTGTTGAGGTTCTCCACTAGGGTCGGGGGATGCGCACATTCGGGATGATCGTGGCGGCTGCCGTCGGGGCGGCCCTGGCTTTGTCCGGCTGTGGTCACGATGACGACCACGACAGTTCCGCTTCGTCGAGCGCGATGGCGCCGATGGCCTCGACAGAAGCGATCTCCGCGACAGCCGAGCCCGGGAAGCGGGCCTGCACGGCCGAGGACATCACGGTGTCGGGCGGATTCGGGACCCCGCCGACGATCACCATTGCGGACACCTGCGCGCCGCCGAAGACGCTGATAACCAAGGATCTGGTCAAAGGCGCCGGCCCGGAGGCGAAGTCGGGCCAACAGCTGGCGATGAACTACACGCTGATCACGTGGTCGGACAAGAAGAAGCTGGACAGCTCCTTCGACCGCGGCGAGCCGTTCGAGCTGACCCTCGGCGCCGGCCAGGTGATCCCGGGTTGGGACCAAGGCCTGGCAGGCATCAAGCAAGGCGGCAGGCGACTGTTGATCGTTCCGCCCGATCTCGGTTACGGCCAGGGCGGCATGGGCATCAAGCCCAACGAGACCCTCGTCTTCGTCACCGACGCGGTGAAGGTCCCGGCGTCGTAAAAGCTGCGAGCCGCGATCGCAACCTCCAGAATGACCCGTGAAGTGCGTTAGATGCACGTCATGGGTCATTCCGGAGGTATGAAGCCGTGGCCTAGTTGAAGGCGCCGAGCATTGAGCTGCCTGCGCCGAGCATCGAGCTCCCGGCGCCGAACATCGTCAGGAGAATCCCCAGCATCTGGGCTGGGTTGCTCGAACCGCCCCCGCGGCCCCTATTGATGAAGTCGATCATGGTGTTTCCCTAACTCCCCTCGAATGTTGACGACTCCATTCTTTTCCCTTCCCGACCTTGGGAAGGGAAAAGAGGCCTCAGCGCCGCAGCCGGATTCCGCGGGGGGTAGCGGCGAAGCCCGCGGCGGTGAGCACCGGGGCGAAGCCGTGGCCGTGCACCGAATCGCCGTCGATCCTGTCGATGACGAGCGAGTCGACGCGGCCGCCGCGGACCAGGCCCGCGAGGGATTCGGCCGCGGCGGTGAGGGTCTGGGCGTCGGCGGTGAAGGTGAGCAGGGTCCTGCCCCCGCGCTCGAGATACATCGCGGGTTCGCCGTCGACGAGAACGACGAGCGCGCCCGCCTTTCGGCCCGGGCGATGGCCCTGGACAGTGGTCTTGGGCCAGGGCAGGGCGGCGCCGTAGGGATTTGCGGGGTCGGTAGCGGCGAGCGCGAGGGCGGCGCGGGCCCGCGGCTGCAATGGGTCGACCTCGCAGGAGCGCAGCCGGTCCACCACGGCGGAGGTGGAGAACTGCGCTCCCCCTAGCGAGTCGACGAAATAGCCGCGCCGCGCCCGGCCGCGGTCCTCGAACTCGGTGAGCACCCGGTACATCAGCGCGAAGCCTCCGGGCACGCCCTCGCTGGCCACTGAGCCCTTGGTCAGCACGCCGTAGCGCTCGAGCAGCTGCTCGGCGGCCGCGTGAGTGCGGGCGGTCGGGTCCAGGTTCGCGCGCGGCAGGACGGACCAGCGCCCGGCCGCGGTGGCGGGCGCGGCGCTCACCGGAGGTGTGGGCCGGGCCGTGCGGTACCGCGCGCGCGGCGCGCGGCGCGGGGCGCGGTGGCTGGTGCTCGCCTTGACGGTTCCCGCGAGCAGTGCGCGCACCGGGGCGAAGGTGTCGCCGGAGATCAGCCCGGACCAGGCCAGATCCCACAGTGCAGCAACGAGTTCCGATTCGGCGGCGGTCGGCGAGGCCTCGGCGAGCTGACGGAAGAAGTATCCGCCGCCGGTGTCCAGCGTCGCCAGCACAGCCCGGTGGGTGTCGGTGAGGTCGATCTCCGCGGCGGGCAGCAACGTGAACGGCGCCTGCTCGGCGAGGTGCAGCGCGATCCAGCCGTCGCGTGCGGTGAGCGAGCCGTGCCCGGACCACAGCACCTCGCCGGTCGCGGCGAGCTCGTCGAGCAGCGCCGGTGCGTAGTCGGACACCCGGGACGGCAGAATCAGCGACTCCCATGCCGAAGCCGGAATCGGTACGCCCGCAAGCTGTTCCACTACCGCGGCGACGCCGTCGACACCGCGGAGCTGCGGGCCGACGTGCTGCCAGTCCGGCAGGAAGCGCCCGAAGGCCGGGGTGGACACCGGCTCCACGTCCTTGCGGGCCGCCGCGAGCGACCGGCGGCGCAGCCGCCGCAGCACCTCCGTGTCGCACCATTCCCGCCCGGTCGCATCGGGGGTGAATTCGCCTTCTGTCACCCGCTTTTCGATGCATAACCTGCGCAATACGCTATCCACGACGGCCGGGCCGAGCGCGAAGCGCCGTGCGGCGTCCGCGGTGGTGAAGGGGCCGTGGGTGCGGGCGTACCGGGCGACCAGGTCGCCGAGCGGGTCGGCCACCGGCTCGATGAACGCCGCCGGGGTGCCGATGGGCAGCGGCACCCCGAGCGCGTCGCGCAGCCGAGCCGCGTCCTCCACCGCCACCCACCACCGGCCGCCGCCGCAGGCCGCCTCCAACACCCGCTTCGCCGCGGACAGGTCCGAAAGCCATTGCGCGGTATCCGAATCGGGTTGCGCGCGGTCCTGGATCTCGGCGGCGGAGAGCGGGCCGAGCAGGCGCAGCAGGTCGGCCAGCCCCTCCGCGTCGCGGATCTGCCGCTCCGGAGTGAGCCGCTGCAGCTCGCGCGCGGTCTGTTCCAGCACCGTGGCGTCCAACAGCTCCCGCAGCTCCACCCGGCCCAGCAGCTCGGCCAGCAGGGTGGAGTCCAGCGACAGCGCGGCCGCGCGCCGCTCGGCGAGCGGGTTGTCGCCCTCGTACATGAACTGTCCGACGTAGTCGAACAGCAGCGAGTTGGCGAACGGCGACGGACTGGCGGTCTCCACCTCCACCAGCCGAATCCGGCGGCGTGTCCAGTCCTTGCACAGCTCCTGCAAGGAAGGGAGGTCGTAGACGTCCTGGAGGCATTCGCGGACGGTCTCCAGCAGGATCGGGAACGTCGGGTACTTGTGCGCCACGTCGAGCAGCTGCGCGGCGCGCTGGCGCTGCTGCCACAGCGGCGAGCGTTTGCCTGGGTCGCGCCGCGGGAGCAGCAGCGCGCGGGCCGCGCACTCGCGGAAGCGGGAGGCGAACAGCGCCGAGCCGCCGACCTGTTCGGTCACGATGTCGTCGAGCTCGTCGGGCTCGAAGACGAACAGGTCGGCGCCGGGCGGGGCGTTGTCGGTGTCGGGCAGCCGCACCACGATGCCGTCGTCGGAGGCGGTGGGGGCGGCGTCGATGCCGTAGCGCTGCTGGAGCCTGGCGCCGACGGCCAGGGCCAGCGGCGCGTGCACCGGCAGCCCGTACGGCGAGTGCAACACCACTCGCCAGTCGCCGAGCTCGTCGCGGAACCGCTCCACCACCATGGTCCGGTCGGTGGGCAGGTGCCCGGTCGCCTCGCGTTGGTCGGCCAGGAGTTTGAGCAGGTTTGCGGTGGCGTTGTCGTCCAAACCCGCTTCGGCGCACTGGGCTTCGAGATCCTCGCGGCTCTGCCGAAGGAAGGCCCCGAGCGCGCGGCCCAGTTCGGCGGGGCGGCCCAGGCTGTCGCCGTGCCAGAACGGAAGCCTGCCCGGCAGCCCGAAGGCCGGGCTGACCAGCACCCGGTCGTGGGTGATCTCTTCGATCCGCCAACTGGTGGAGCCGAGCGCGAAGACGTCTCCCACGCGGGACTCGTACACCCTCTCTTCGTCGAGTTCGCCAACGCGCGAAAGCTTCTCGCCAACGAGGAACACCGGGAACAGGCCGCGGTCCGGGATCGCGCCGCCGGAGGTGACCGCGAGCCGCTGTGCGCCCGGCCTGCCGGTCAACGTGCCGGCGTCGCGGTCCCACACCACTCGCGGGCGCAGCTCGGCGAACTCGTCGGAGGGGTAGCGCCCGGACAGCAGGTCGAGCACCGATTCGTAGGCCGAGCGCGGCAACGTGGCGAAACTGCCGGTGCGGCGGACGGTGTCGAACCAGACGTCGGCGTCGATCGGCTCGAGGGCGCAGGCGGCCACGGTCTGCTGAGCCAGGATGTCGAGCGGGTTCGCGGGCACCGTGAGCCGCTCGATCTGCCCCGCCGCCATGCGCAGCGACGACACCGCGCAGTGCAGGACGTCCGTCCGGTGCTTGGGGAACATCACCCCGCGCGACACCTCGCCGACCTGGTGGCCCGCCCGGCCGACGCGCTGCAGCCCACTCGCCACCGACGGCGGGGCCGCCACCTGCACCACCAGATCCACCGCGCCCATGTCGATGCCGAGTTCGAGACTGCTGGTCGCGACCACGCAGCGCAGCCGCCCGGCTTTCAGGTCGTCCTCGATGACGGCGCGCTGCTCCTTGCTGACCGACCCGTGGTGGGCGCGGGCGAGCACCGGGTCCGCGCCGTGGTTCACAGCGGTGGTGGGCCCGATCAGCGCCGGTGTGCGGGGTGCGGTACCGACCGGTGCCGGTGTGCGGGGTGCGGCGTCGACTGGCGCCTGCGCGCCTGCGCGCTCGGCGTAGACCTCG
Source organism: Mycobacteriaceae bacterium (assembly GCA_013362555.1). Taxonomy (GTDB): domain Bacteria; phylum Actinomycetota; class Actinomycetes; order Mycobacteriales; family Mycobacteriaceae; genus JABFVX01. The sequence continues at coordinate 15,181 of JABFVX010000026.1, read as the reverse complement.
TTCAGCCGCGCTGTGAGCCGCTCGGCCTGCCTGCGCGAATTGACGAACACGATGCTGGAGCGGTGCCGCAGCACCAGGTCGACGATGTCGGCGTCGACGAGCGGCCAGATCGAGGAGTTCTCCTCCTCGTCGAGTGCGGTCATGTCGGGCACGGGCACCCGCACGGTCAGGTCGAATGTCTTCGGCGCGGGCGGGTTGACGATGGTGATCGGCGAGTGTCCGACCAGGAACCGGCCCACCTCCTCCGGCGGCCGGACGGTCGCCGACAGGCCGATGCGCTGGGCGGGCCTGTCCAGCGCGGCGTCGAGCCGGGCCAGAGTCAACGCCAGGTGCGCGCCGCGCTTGGACCCGGCCAGCGCGTGCACCTCGTCCACGATCACGGTCTGGACGGCGCGCAGAGTCTCCCGCGCGGCGGAGGTGAGCAGCAGGAACAGCGACTCGGGCGTGGTGATGAGGATGTCCGGCGGGGTGCGCAGCATCGCCCGCCGCGCCGCGGGCGTGGTGTCGCCCGAGCGCACGCCGACGGAGATCTCCGGCGGCGCCAACCCCAGCCGCTTGGCGGTCTGGGTGATCCCCACCAGCGGCGCGCGGAGGTTGCGTTCGACGTCCACCGCCAGCGCCTTGAGCGGTGAGACGTACACCACGGTCGTCCCCGCCGCGGGTTCGCTGCGGTTGGCGAGCCGGTCCAAGGCCCACAAAAACGCCGACAGTGTCTTGCCCGACCCGGTGGGCGCCACCACCAGGGTGTTCTCGCCTGCAGAAATGGCCTTCCACGCGCCCGTCTGCGCACTCGTCGGCGCCGGGAAGGCGCCGTCGAACCACGTCCGGGTCGCGGCGGAGAAAGCCATCCCCACAGTGTGCCCCGTCCCACCGACACCCCGACTCTCACACCCGTTGCGCGCAGTCACACCCGCAGCTGCGGGTGTGACTGCGCGCAACGGGTGTGAGAGTCGGTCGCTATGCGGCTTTGGCCACGGTGGCGACGCGGACCAGCCCGACCACGGCGACGATCGTCCACACGCCTTCGAGCAGCAGGAAGCCCCATTGCCGCTCCAACAGCGCCAACACGGCCAGGATGCCCGCACCGATCGTGTTGACCGCCAGATAGAGCAGCGAGTCCGGGTCGAGCCTGCCCATCTGTGACCCGGCGAAACCGGCCAGAACCAGCACCGCCCCGACGATCTGCAGGATTGATTCCATCGTCCGATGATAAAGCGGTGCGGCGTGTGCGAGGCCGCCTCGAGCCGCCCCGATCCTCCGGAACCCCGGGCCGTTCCGGAGGTCAGCCGAACTCGACGCCTTGGGCGAGCGGGAGGTCGTCGGAGTAGTTGACGGTGTTGGTGGCGCGGCGCATGTAGGCCTTCCACGAGTCGGAGCCGGATTCGCGGCCGCCGCCGGTTTCCTTCTCGCCGCCGAACGCGCCGCCGATCTCGGCCCCGGACGTTCCGATGTTGACGTTGGCTATGCCGCAGTCCGATCCGTCGGCGGCCAGGAAGCGCTCGGCCTCGCGTTGGTCGGTGGTGAAGATCGACGACGAGAGACCTTGCGGCACTGCGTTGTTGAGCTCGACAGCTTCGTCCAGGTCGGTGTAGCCGAGCACCCACAGGATCGGGGCGAAGGTCTCTTCGCGAACCAGCGGCGTCTGTGCGGGCATGCGCACGAGCGCGGGCCGGACGTAGAAGGACTCCTCGCCGTAGACGTCCACGCGCTCGCCGCCGCAGACCAGCGTGCCGCCGTCGCCCGCGGCCCGGTCCAGCGCGCTGCGCATGGCCGCGTATCCGCGTTCGTCGATGAGCGGTCCGACCAAGACGCCGGCGTTGAAAGGGTTGCCCACCCGCAGATTTCGGTACGAGTTCGCGATCCGCTCGACGAGCTCGTCGACGACGCTGTGGTGCGCGATCAGCCTGCGCATGGTGGTGCAGCGCTGTCCTGCGGTCCCCGCCGCGGAGAACACGACGCCGCGCACGGCCAGGTCCAGATTGGCTGAGGCGGTGACGATGGCGGCGTTGTTGCCGCCGAGTTCCAGCAGGCAGCGCCCGAAGCGGGCGGCGACGCGGGGCCCCACTGCCCGTCCCATCGCAACCGAGCCGGTCGCCGACAGCAGCGCGACCCGGGGATCGTCGGTGAGCAGTTCACCCAGGTCCCGTCCGCCCTGAACGATCTTGTGCACGTGGTGGTCCGCGCCGACGTCGATGCAGGCGCGGCGCAACAGCTCGGCGCAGCAGGCGGCGGTGAGCGGCGCCGCCTCGGACGGCTTCCACACCACGGTGTTCCCGCACACGAGCGCGACGGCGGTGTTCCACGCCCAGACCGCGACGGGGAAGTTGAACGCGGAGATTACTCCCACGACGCCGAGCGGATGCCAGGTTTCGCTGAGCCGGTGCCCAGGACGTTCGGAGGCCATGGTGCGTCCGTACAGCTGTCGCGAGAGCCCGACGGCATACTCGCAGATGTCGATCATTTCCTGGACTTCGCCGTGCGCTTCGGTGCTGATCTTGCCGACCTCCAGCGTCACCAACTCGGCAAGCTCGGCCTTGTGCAAGCGCAGCAATTCCGCGAGCCTGCGCACCACGTCGGCACGCCGCGGCGCAGGAACGGTACGCCAGTTTCGAAACGCGCCGTGGGCCTCGCCGACGGCGACCAAGGCCTCGTCTCTGCTGGTTTCCGGCAGGGATGTCAGCAACCCGCCGGTGATCGGCGTTCGCACCGGCAGCGCCGCGTCCCCCGCTCCCGTTTCGGCAAAGGACACACCCAGCCGCTGCATCGCCGAGCCGGCCCGGTTCTGCAACACCGAATCCGGGTGAACATCCGCATGGCTATCACTCCACGACATGCCCCCATTCTCCCGGCCCCCGCCCCCCAATCGCGACCCGACGCCCCAGCGAGTCCCGCTCCCCTCCGATATCTCCAGAACGACCCGTGACGTGCGCTGAACGCACGTCACAGGTCATTCTGGAAGTGTGTTTGTGCCCGCGGGCGTCCCCGGTAATAGTTCCGTGTACCTCCAGAATGACCCATGAGGTGCGCTCAACGCACGTCGCGGGTCGTTCTGGAAGTTTGGTTGTGTTCGCGGGCGTCTCCCCGCAACAGTCCGTGTACCTCCAGAATGACCCATGAGGTGCGCTCAACGCACGTCACGGGTCATTCTGGAAGGTTTGGTAATCCCCACCCCACCTGCCCGCCAGGAAGCCGAAGCCGAGTTTGCAGCCTGAGTCCCACACCCCTTCCCCCGGTTGCGCCCGCGGGCGTCACCCAAAGCAACAGGCCCCACCCAACTCCCGTCCAATCCTGGCCGCCGGAGCGAAGCGACGGCCGCGCGGTTGTCTGGACTGAGGAGTGAGAAGGCCCCGGGAAGGTCGCGCAGCGACCGACCCGGTGCCGCCGAACGACGAGGGAAGACAACCGCCAAAAGCGGCCGTCGCGAAGCGACAAATAGATATAGCCTTCGCTGGTGGCCGAATCACTGCAGAGCGAGCCGGTCCGACTCGCTCTTGACGATATCGATCGTTTGTTGATCAGGGAGCTGGTAGCCGACGGCCGGGCGACCCTGTCGACGCTCGCCGAGAAGGCGAACCTGTCTGTGTCCGCGGTTCAGTCGAGAGTTCGTCGGCTGGAAGCGCGCGGCGTCATCACCGGGTACACCGCGAAGGTGGATCCGGAGGCCTTCGGGCAACTGTTGAGCGCCTTCGTGGCGATCACTCCGCTCGATCCTTCCCAGCCCGACGACGCCCCGGCTAGGTTGCGCCACATCAGCGCGATCGAGTCGTGTCATTCGGTAGCTGGGGACGAGAGCTATGTGTTGTATGTCCGCGTCGCGTCGCCGCGGCACCTGGAGCACCTGTTGCAGGAGATCCGGGCGACCGCAAACGTGAACACCCGAAGCACCATTATCCTGCACACTTTTTACGATCATTAGGGTCCTGCTGAGGAATATTTATCGTTGAGACGCCGCTGCATCGACATTTTGCCTTACCCTCGGGGTATGACGACCTTCGCTGCACGGTCGGCGGGCCGACCACGAAACGCACCCCCCGAAGTCGATGCGGCCCGAGTGCACGACGTGCTGTCGGGCAGCATCCTGGTCGACGGTTTCCCGCTGGTGCTCGATCTGGAGCGCTCGCGGGGCTGTCGGATCGTCGACGCCCGCGACGGCGGCGAGTATCTGGACATGTTCGGCTTCTTCGCTTCGTCGGCGCTGGGCATGAACCATCCCGATGTCGCCGACGACGTCGCGTTCCGGGCCGAGCTCGCGGCGGCCGCGGTCAACAAGCCGAGCAACTCCGACATCTATACCGTGGAGATGGCCCGGTTCGTCGAGGTGTTCGTCCGGGTCCTGGGGATACCGGAGTTGCCGCACCTGTTTTTCATCGACGGCGGCGCGCTCGCGGTAGAGAACGCGCTGAAGGCGGCGTTCGACTGGAAGAGCAGGCACAACGAGGCGAATGGGCGGGACCCGGAGCGCGGAACCAAGGTGTTGCACCTGACCGAGGCGTTTCACGGCCGCACCGGCTACACCATGTCGTTGACCAATACCGAGCCGGTGAAGGTGGCCCGGTTCCCGAAGTTCGACTGGCCGCGCGTCGACTCGCCGTACTTGGCCGACGGGCGCGACGTCGCGGCCGCGGAGCGCCACGCGCTGGAGCAGGCGCGCCGGGCGTTCGCCGAGAACCCGGACGATATCGCGTGCTTCATCGCCGAGCCGATCCAGGGCGAGGGCGGCGACCACCACCTGCGCCCGGAGTTTCTCCAGGCGATGCAGCGGCTCTGCCGTGAGCACGACGCGCTGTTCATCGTGGACGAGGTGCAGACCGGAGTCGGCATGACCGGATCCGTCTGGGCCCACCAGCAGCTCGGCGTGCAGCCGGACATCGTGGCGTTCGGCAAGAAGACGCAGGTCTGCGGAATTATGGCGGGCAGGCGCGTAGACGAGGTGGCCGACAATGTCTTCGCCGTCAGTTCCCGGCTCAATTCCACCTGGGGCGGCAATCTCGCCGACATGGTGCGCGCCCGGCGGATCCTGGAGGTCGTCGAACGCGACGACCTGGTCGAGCGAGCCGCCAAACTCGGTGTGCATCTGCTGAATCGGCTCACCGAGCTCGCCGCGCGCCACAACGCCGTCACGGAACCGCGTGGCCGCGGGCTGATGTGCGCCATCACGCTCGATTCCCCGGAGCGCCGCGCCGAGGTCCTGCGCGAGCTGTATGAGCGCGAGCGCGTCGTCATACTCGGCACCGGCGCCCGCGGCATCCGCTTCCGCCCCCCGCTCACGGTGACCACTGCCGAGCTCGACACCGCCGTCGACGCCCTCGACCGCACACTCCGCCGAACCTCATGACTCCAGAACGGCCCATGACGTGCGTTGGACGCACGTCATGGGTCATTCTGGACGTTGTGGCGCGCCTCACTGGCGCATGCGGTTGACATGACAAGCTGTGCCCTATGTCGGTCGAGGGCCTGGTTGTACCCGGGTTCGAACCGGTGCGGGAGGCGTTAGCGGCCAACTTCTCCCGACACCGGGATCTCGGCGCGGCTGTCTGTGTGTACCGCGACGGCAAGCCGGTGGTGGATCTGTGGGGCGGCGTCGCCGATCCGCACACCGCGCGGCCGTGGACGCGGGACACCCTCGCAGTGCTGTACTCGGTGACCAAAGGAGTGCTGGCCGCGGCGGCGCACGTGCTGGTGGAGCGGCGCAAGCTCGATTTGGACGTTCCGGTCGCGCAGTATTGGCCGGACTTCGCGGCCGAGAACAAGGCGGGCATCACCGTGCGACAGCTGCTGTCGCACCAGGCAGGCCTGCCGGTGTTGGACAAGCCGGTGCCGCTGGCGGAGGCGCTGACCTGGCAGCCCATGGCCGACGCGCTGGCCGCGCAACGTCCGGTGTGGCCGCCGGGCACCGCGCACGGATACCACGCCAGGACCTTCGGCTGGCTTGTCGGCGAGGTGATTCGGCGCGTCACCGATCGGTCGCCGGGCCGCTTCGTCGCGGACGCCGTCGCCGCGCCGCTCGGGCTGGACCTGTTCATCGGGCTGCCCGAGTCGCAGCGCCGACGTGTCGCCCGGCTGATTCCCGGCGTGCCCGAGCCGGGCGCCGAGCCTGATCCGAACTCGCTGCGGGTGCGCGCGTGCCAGATCACGAATCCGCCGGACATCGACTTCGGCTCCGCGGCGGTGCAGGCCGCAGAGATCCCGTCCAGCAACGGCATCGCGACGGCGCGCGCGGTGGCCCGGATGTACGCGGCGCTCATCGGCGAGGTGGAGGGCGCGCGGCTGTTCCGGCCGAAAACTCTGGCCAATGCCACCAGGGAACAGGTCGCGGGCATGGATCTGGTGCTCGAGATCCCCACCCGCTACGCCTGTGGTTTCGTGCTGCCCACGGAGTCCCTGCCGCTGACGGGTCCGCGGTCCTTCGGCCATCCCGGCCGCGGCGGCTCGCTCGCGTTCGCCGACCCGAAACTGGGTCTCGCCTTCGCCTACCTCACCAACCACATCATCGATTGCCCCGAAGACCCCCGCTCGAACAACCTCGTCGAGGCTGTTCTTGAGAGCCTCCGGTGAGGTGACATGACCTCCAGAATGACCCGTGAATTGCGCTCAACGCACGCAATGGGTCGTTCTGGAAGTTCTCAAACGGGCTCTGAGGTGAGGGTGTAGCCCAGCGCGGCTTCGGCGAAGCGGCGGACGGTCGGGGCGGATTCGGTGAACACTTCGGAGTAGCCGGGGCGGGACCAGCCGGTGAGGGCCGCCGTGCCGTCGGGGCCCGGGATCAGGACGATTTCGGCGAGGAGCTCTCCGGTGGTGGGTTCGCAGACGGCCCAGGAGAGGGCGGTCTCGTCGGCCCACCCGGCGCTGCGGCGGGCGATGTAGTCCGGATCGGTGATGCCGCCGTCGGCGAGGGCCGGGCGGTCGTCGACGCGCTCGTCGGAACGCAGGGCGCGCAGATACCAGCGCCCGGCGTTGATCTCGACGGGCTCCACTACCGGTGGTCTTCGAGGTCGCGCCGCCGCCTGCGGCGCCTGCGGTCGCGGCCGGTGCGCTCGCCCGCGTACATCAGGGTGCTGACCGCGGGAATGAGGAGCAGCCACAGCCAGCTGTGCAGCGTCGACATCAGCACGATGGCGGCGATCGGGGTGAGCGCGACCACGACGGTGCGCCAGTCTCGAACGCCGCCTTGAATTTTGGCGGGCTCATCGGGCTGTTTGACGGCGGGCGGAGGCGGCGAGTTGGGCAGGTCGGCAAAGACCGTCGCCAACTCGCGGCGGGTGGCCGCGGCGGCGATCGCGGCGCTGCGTTCGTCGAACTCGGCCACGCTCAGCCGTCCGGCGCTGAAGTGATCCGACAGGTCCGCCAAGGCGCGCTCACGGTCTGCGGTGCCGATGCGGATGTCGGAATTGTCAGCCATGCCTTAGAGGGTAAACCCAGTCCACGCTGCGCGTCGCCCCGGCAGCCGCATTGTCCGGAACGACTCATGAGTTGCGTCAGACGCGGCAGTGAAGGCGCGGAGCCGTCGCGTGCACATACCTCCAGAATGACCCGTGACGTGCGGCTAACGCACGTCACGGGTCATTCTGGAGCTTTACTTGAGCTCGGCGAGGATCGTGCCTTGGGTGATGGCGGCGCCCGCTTCGACGGCGAGTCCGGTGACGACGCCCGCCTTGTGGGCGGTGACGGGGTTCTCCATCTTCATCGCCTCGAGCACCACGATGAGATCGCCCGCGGCGACCTCTTGGCCCTCGGTCACGGCGACCTTCACAACCGTGCCCTGCATCGGCGCGGTCACGGCGTCTCCGGAGGCCTGTCCCACCCCAGTGCCGCCGCGCTTGCGCGGGGTGGGCTTCTTGCGGATTACGCTGCGCCCGCCCGCGTTGTTGCCGCCCGCGGCGGTGAATCCGCCCGGCAGCGACACCTCGACGCGCCGTCCGCCCACCTCGACCACCACCGTCTGGCGCGGCAGCTGGTCGTCGTCCTCGATCGGCTCACTGCCGGTATGCGGCGGGATCGGGTTGTCCCAGTCGGTTTCGATCCACTTGGTGTAGACGTCGAACGTCGTTCCGTCACCGACGAAGGCCGGGTTCTCGACGATGTGCCGGTGGAACGGCAGCACCGTCGCCAAGCCCTCGATCCGGTACTCGGCCAGCGCGCGCCGCGCCCGCTGCAGCGCCTGCTCGCGGTTCTCGCCGGTGACGATCAGCTTCGCCAGCATCGAGTCGAACTGGCCGCCGATGACGCTGCCCTCGACCACGCCGGAGTCGACGCGCACGCCGGGGCCGGTGGGCTCGCGGTAGACCTTGACCGGGACGGGTGCGGGCAGGAAGTTGCGGCCCGCGTCCTCGCCGTTGATCCGGAACTCGAACGAATGACCGCGGGGCTCGGGATCGGCGGTGATCTCCAGGGCCTTGCCCTCGGCGATGCGGAACTGCTGGCGCACCAGGTCGATGCCCGCGGTCTCCTCGGTGACCGGGTGCTCGACCTGGAGTCGGGTGTTCACCTCGAGGAATGACACCGTCTCGCCCTGCACCAGGTATTCGACTGTGCCCGCGCCGTAGTAGCCGGCTTCCTTGCAGATCCGCTTGGCGGACTCGTGGATCTCGGCGCGCACCGCGTCGGACAGGAACGGCGCGGGCGCCTCCTCGACCAGCTTCTGGAAGCGGCGCTGCAGCGAGCAGTCCCGGGTGCCGACGACCACCACGTTGCCGTGGGTGTCGGCCAGCACCTGCGCCTCGACGTGGCGGGCCTTGTCCAGGTACTGCTCGACGAAGCACTCGCCCCGGCCGAAGGCCGCGGTGGCCTCCCGGGTAGCGGACTCGAACAACTCCGGGATCTCCGCGATGCTGTGCGCGACCTTCATGCCGCGCCCGCCGCCGCCGAACGCGGCCTTGATGGCGACCGGCACGCCGTGCTGCTCGGCGAAAGCGACGATCTCGGCGGCGTCGGCGACCGGGTCCTTGGTGCCCGCGGCCATCGGGGCGTCGGCGCGCTCGGCGATGTGCCGGGCGGTCACCTTGTCACCCAAGTCGCGGATGGACTGCGGCGAAGGCCCGATCCAGATCAGTCCGGCGTCCAGCACGGCCTGCGCGAAGTCGGCGTTCTCGGACAAGAAGCCGTAGCCCGGGTGGATCGCGTCCGCGCCGGAGCGCCGCGCGGCGTCCAGGATCTTGTCGAACACCAGATACGACTCGGCGGAGGTCTGCCCGCCCAACGCGAAGGCCTCGTCGGCGAGCTTCACGAAAGGCGCCTCGGCGTCCGGCTCGGCATAGACGGCGACGCTGCCGATGCCGGCGTCGTGCGCCGCCCGGATCACCCGAACCGCGATTTCGCCTCGGTTGGCCACCAGGACCTTGCTGATCTTGACCTCGTCGGGCCCCTGGGGATTAGGCACTGCGCCTCCTGAGTGGAACGTGTTGTCGTCGCGAGTCTAAACAAGCAGGTGATCGGTACGATCACCCGGCCGGGCTACTGATGGGTAGTTTGACCGTGTTGCCCCATTCAGACCATGAGCCGTCATACACCCGGACATTGCGGAAGCCCAACAGGTACTTCAGCACAAACCAGCTGTGCGCGGCCTGTTCGCCCGCATGGCAGTACACGACGGTCTCCAGCTCGGGCGACAGCTCGCTGTACAGCTCGCGCAGCTCGGCGGCGGAACGGAACCGCCCGTCTCCGGTCAGCGCACGCTGCCAGGCGACGTTGTGCGCGGTCGGAATGTGCCCGCCGCGCGCGGCGGAGCGGATCTCGCCCGCGTACTCGCCCGGGGAACGGACGTCGAGCAGCTGGGTCTGCGCCTTGCCGATGCGGGTCGCCACGGCGTCGCGGAACGCCCGGTGGGTGTGGTCGTCGCGCTCCGCTTCCGGGTATTCCGCCTCCGCGCGCCAATAGGGCCAGTCGAGGGTGGTCTCACGGCCCTCGGTGTTCCAGAAGTCGCGCCCGCCGTCGAGCAGCCGCACGTCGGCGTGGCCGAACAGAGTGCAGACCCACAGGCCGTACGCGGCCCAGCGGTTGAATTTGTCGCCGTAGAGCACGACGGTGTCGGTGCGCTCAATGCCCTTGTCCCGCATCAGGGCGGCGAACGCCGCGCCGTCGACGATGTCCCGGGTGGTCGGGTCGTCCAGTTCCGCACGGGCGTTGACCTTCACCGCGCCCGGGATGTGGCCGATGTCGTACAGCAGCAGATCTTCGTCCGCCTCGACCGCCTTGACCCGAGGGTTCCCGATGTGGGCCGACAGCCATTCGCTCGAGACCAGCCGCGTGGCATCGGCGTCGTCGGAAAAGGCGGGCGTCGGGTCCGCCGGACGGCTGGTATCGGGCACGGCGGTGATCCTCGCACGGCAGGGCATCTCCGGTCGAGAAGTCCGTTGGGAAGTCACGGCCGGAATGGCGGAGATTCATTGTCCCGACGGACCGTCTGTGTCAGATTGGGCTGAGGACTCCAGATTTGGTTGCGGTAACAGACCGCATGTGATCGGGTTAATGTCGTTTGGGTGCGCTGCGAGGGAGAGGTGAGCGCCGTGTCCGATTCCTGGCCGCGTCGGCGCTTGCTAGCGCTACTGCGCAGCTCCGGCCAGGCGCTCGACGCCCAAGAACTGGCTCGGCTCACCGGTCAGCATGTCACGACAGTGCGGTTTCACCTCGACGTGCTCACGAAAGAGTCCATGGTCCGGCAGGTCCAGCAGCCGCCGCGCGGGCGCGGCAGGCCCCGCATCGGCTACACCGCCGTACAGCACTCGGTCGGATACCAGGACCTCGCCCGAGTGCTCGCCGAGCAGCTCGGCAGCGATCCGAAACGCCGCCTCGACGCCGCGGTGAGCGCGGGGCGGGCGTGGAGCGCCACCCTCGACGAGGGCGACGGCGACGTGCGGACGCTGGCCGACGCCAAGGAACTCGTGTCGACCACGATGTCCGAACTCGGATACGCGCCCGAACGCGACGCCGACCCGCAGCGCGACGACGAGACGGCGGTCATCCGGCTCACCGCCTGCCCGCTGCGCGACCTGGCTCGCACGCATTCGGAGGTGGTGTGCGGCGTCCATCTCGGACTGATTCGGGAAGTGTTGGACCGCAACGGATCTCGCGGCAGTTTCAACGCGGGTCTACAGCCGTTCGTGGAGCCGGAAGTGTGCCTTGTGCGGCTGAGTCTGGCTCTGCAACAGTCGGGCTCGGGCATGCCCGGCCCGCGCTCGACCAACGGCGACGGCGTGGCGGAACCATCGGCGGACGACACCGACGACCCTCCGGCGGCTCGACGCATGTTCAGCGGTTCCTCGGCAGGCGGCCCGTTCGGCCTCCGACGCTGAGTCCAGAATGACCCGTGACGTGCGTCCAACGCACGTCACGGGTCATTCTGGACTCAGCTCGAGGCTTCCGTGGACCACAGTCGGGTGACATCCACCCCGACCTCGGCCAGCAGCCTGCGCAGCAGCGGCAGCCCGATCCCGATGACGCTGGACGGGTCGCCCTCGATGCGGTCGACGAACCAGCCGCCCATCCCGTCCAGGGTGAACGCTCCCGCGACCTGCAGCGGCTCGCCGGTCGCGAGGTAGGTCTCCAACTGCTCCGGGGTGGGCGAGCCGAACGCTACCGTCGTGCCGCTGTGCTCGGCGGCTTCGGCGATCAGCTCGCCCGCACGCAGCCGCAGCACGCAATGGCCCGTGAGCAGTTCGCCCGTGCGCCCCGCCATCGCGGCCCAGCGCTTGCGCGCCTCCGCCGCCGATCCGGGCTTGCCTTGCAGCGCTCCGTCGATCAGCAGCATCGAATCGCACCCGACCACGACGCAGTCGCCCGCGGGCAGCGTGCTCGCGACGGCCTCGGCCTTGGCGCGGGCCAGCTCCACCACCACCGCCGCGGGCGGGGTGTCGGCAGGCAGCGCCGCGACGACGGCGTCCTCGTCCACGTCCGACACCCGCACGGCAGGATCGATGCCCGCCGCCCGCAACACCGCCAGCCGCGCAGGCGATGCCGACGCCAGGACCAAGGCGGTGCTCACCCGGAAAACCGGCCGCCTGCCGCGAACGAATCCGGCGAGAAGGCGGCGGGCTGTCGGTGCAGCAGTGCGGGATGACCCCAGGCGTCGTGGACCGGGTCGCTTGCGGCGCCGCCGTTCTCGGCTGCTGCCGACAACACGGCGACCACGACGGCGGCAAGTTCCTCGTCGGTCGGCGCGCCCTTGACGATCCGGATGTCGGCCGCCGCGGCCGCCGCAGGCGCTGACGACCCCGCCGCGCCGTTGGCTTGCACAAGCTCGGCGACGGCGTCGGCAAGCAGCTCGGCGTCATTCACTTCCGGCATTATCGCAGTCATAACTGTCCTGTGTTCACGTTCGATTGGGTCGCTTCGCTCTCGGCCGCTGTCAGCGGTTGTCTTCCCTCGTAGTTCGGCGGCCCCGGTCGGTTACTTGCTTTCAGAATGACCCGTGACGTGCGTTCAGGGCACCTCATGCGTCGTTCTGGATGTGTTGGAACCAGCATGCCGGGGTGGCCTACAGGGGGATGTTGCCGTGTTTTTTGGGGGGGAGGGTGACCATCTTGCGTTCCAGGAGATTGAGGGCTTTCACGATTTGGCCGCGGGTGTGGGAGGGGGGGATCACCGCGTCCACGTAGCCGCGTTCGGCGGCTACGTAGGGGTTCACCAAGGTGTCCTCGTATTCGTTCTGGAGTTCCACGCGCAGGGTTTCCACTTCGGCGTCGCTCATGCCTGCCGCGCGGGCGTCGTTGAGTTTCTTGCGGTAGACGAAGCCGACGGCACCGGAGGCGCCCATGACGGCGATCTGCGCGGTCGGCCAGGCCAGGTTGACGTCCGCGCCCAGGTGCTTGGAGCCCATCACGTCGTACGCGCCGCCGTAGGCCTTGCGAGTGATCACGGTGACCTTGCCGACCGTGGCCTCGCCGTACGCGTAGAGCAGCTTCGCGCCGCGGCGGATGATGCCGTTGTACTCCTGGCCGGTGCCCGGCAGGAAGCCGGGCACGTCCACCAGCGTGACGATCGGCACGTTGAACGCGTCGCAGGTGCGGACGAACCGAGCCGCCTTCTCCGAAGCGTCGATGTCGAGGCAGCCCGCGAACTGGGTGGGCTGGTTGGCGACGATGCCGACGCTGCGGCCGTCGATGCGGCCGAAGCCGACGATGATGTTCATCGCGCGCTCGGCCTGAACCTCGAGGAAATCGCCGTCGTCGAGCAGGCGGGAGATCACCTCGTGCATGTCGTAGGGCTGGTTGGGCGAGTCCGGGATGATGGTGTCGAGTTCGACGTCCGCGTCGGTGAGGCTGTCCTCGATGGCGCCCTCCACCGGATTCGCCCCGGGCAGCCGCGGGGCGGCGGCACGGTTGTTGCTGGGGAGGTAGCCCAGCAGGTCGCGCACGTAGTCGAGGGCGTCCTGCTCGCCGGACGCGACGTAGTGGGCCACGCCAGAGCGCACCATGTGGGTGTGCGCGCCGCCGAGGTCTTCCATGGTGACGTCTTCGCCGGTGACGGTCTTGATGACGTCCGGGCCGGTGACGAACATCTGACTGGTCTGGTCGACCATCACGACGAAGTCGGTGAGGGCGGGGGAGTACACGTGCCCGCCCGCGGCGGGGCCCATGATCAGCGAGATCTGCGGGATCACGCCCGAGGCCTGGATGTTTCGCTGGAAGATCTCGCCGTAGAGCCCGAGCGAGACGACGCCCTCCTGGATTCGCGCGCCCGCGCCCTCGTTGATGCCGATCAGCGGGCGGCCGGTCTTGATGGCCAGGTCCATGACCTTCACGATCTTCTCGCCGTACACCTCCCCGAGGCTGCCGCCGAACACCGTCACGTCCTGGCTGAAGATGCAGACGTCGCGGCCGTCGATGGTGCCGAAGCCGGTGACCACGCCGTCGCCGAGCGGGCGGGTGGCGGCCAGGCCGAAATTCACGCTGCGATGTTTGGCCAGCGCGTCCAGTTCGGTGAAGGAACCCTCGTCCAGCAGCGCGAGAATGCGCTCCCGGGCCGTCATCTTGCCCTTGGCGTGCACCCTGTCGACCGCGGCCTCGCCCATCGGGTGGGCGGCCTCCTCGAGGCGATTGCGCAGGTCGGCGAGCTTCCCGGCGGTGGTGTGAATGTCGGGTGTCTCCTGGACGCTGGTCATAGCGTTCGAGCTTAGCGGTCGAACACCCCGTCGCGGAACCGCCCCCGCCGACCAGCGGGACACGCACGACCTGGACGTTTGCTTACAAACTTGTAACACGTTCTAGACATCGTCCAGAACGACCCACGGAGTGCGTCAGGCGCACGTCACGGGTCATCCTGGACAAGCTTGCGTCGTCTCGGGCGCTGGTTCGGCGAGCTGATGGGGACGCCGGCTAGGGTTGTGCGATGGCGACAGGCGCGGGTGCGGATCGGAAGCCGTTGGACGAGGCGGCGCTGCGGCGCGGGCTGGAGTTCTGGAGTTCGGTGGACGTGGTCGAGTCGACCGGGTCCACCAACGCGGATCTGCTGGCGCGGGCGGGCCTGGCGGGATCGGACCGCAGCGCGCTGATCGCCGAGCACCAGAGCGGCGGGCGGGGCAGGCACGGGCGGGCGTGGGTCAGTCCGCCGCGGGCCCAGCTCGCACTGTCGGTGCTGTTGCGGATGCCGGGGATCGACCCGGTCGCGCTCGGCTGGCTGCCGGTGCTGGCCGGACTGGCGGCCGTGGACGCGCTCGCCGGGACCGCGCTGGTGGACGCACAGCTGAAATGGCCCAACGACGTGCTCATCGACGGCCGCAAAGTGGCGGGCATCCTCGCCGAGGTGGTGCCGTCGAGCCAGGCCGACGCCGGGAGCCTGGCAGTGGTGGTGGGCATCGGCCTCAACGTGAGCTTGGCCGAGGACGAGCTGCCGGTGCCGCACGCCACCTCGCTGACCCTGGCGCGGGCACATGTCACCGACCGCACGGTGTTGGCTCGCGCCCTGCTGGACCGGCTCGCCGAGCACTGGCTGCGCTGGCGCGAATCCGGTTGGTCGGCAGTCGAACTAGCCGCGCTCTACCGCGAGCGCTGCGCCACCATCGGCGCCCGGGTCCGGGCCGAGCTGCCCGGCGGTCGAGTGCTCACCGGCACCGCCGCGGGCGTCGACGAGTCCGGCCGCCTCGTCATCCGTTCCGACGACGGCACGACCACCGAAGTCGCCGCGGGCGACGTCACCCACCTCCGCCCGGAGTAGTCCCCCTGTTACACCCGTAGCGGGTGGGCCCCCC
>JABFVX010000169.1 GCA_013362555.1 Mycobacteriaceae bacterium | reverse complement strand
GGAGGGGAGTCCAGAACGGCTCGTGCTGTGTCGGATAGGCGCACGTCACGGGTCGTTCTGGACGCACCGAGTTTGCGAACGGTCTGGAATCGTGCAAGATGTCACAAACTGACCCGACAGAGCCGACTCTAAGCGTACTCACAGGTTTGGAATGAAGACTCAACGCCGGTGATTGACGACGAAACCGTTCCGATTTCCCGTATTCCGGGCACGGGCCGTGCTGGTTCCTCAGGGAAGCACGCCCGTGGTAAGCGCGCGGGCAAATCCGGGGATTCGAGCAAACCGGTACGCACGTCGCGTTCCGCCCGCTCCGGCCGCGTCGGCGGCAATGCCCGCAGAATCGGGCTGATCGCGTCCCGTCTCGTGGTCGGGACGCTGGCCAGGGCCATCGTGGCGGGCACCGCGTTCGCGTGGACCGCCGAGACCAGTTTCGACGAAGGCTTCACCCGCTCCGCCGCGATCGAGGCGGACGCCCCGAAGTCCATGGGCGGCGATCTCAACATTCTGCTCATCGGTCTGGACACCCGGAAAGACCTGGACGGCAATGACTTGCCGAAGGACATCCTCAAGCAGCTGCACGCGGGCGACGGCACTCAGGGCGGCTACAACGCCAACACCTTGATCCTGATGCACATCCCGGCCGACCTGAAGAAGATCACCGCGTTCTCCATCCCGCGCGACGACTACGTGCCGGTGAAGGGCATCCCCGGCTACGACCACGCCAAGATCAAGGAGGCCTACGGCCTCAAGAAGTACGCGTTCGAGCAGAAGTTGGAGGCCCAGGGCGAGAAGGACCCGGTCCGCCTGGAGCACAAGGGCCGCGAGGCGGGGCGGCAGTCCATCGTGCAGACGGTGCGCGACCTCACCGGCGTGCCCATCGACCTGTTCGCCGAGATCTCGCTCGCCGGTTTCTACGATGTCGCCAAGCAGTTGGGCGGCGTGGACGTGTGCCTCAATCACGCGGTGAAGGACAAGTTCTATTCCGGCGCCAACTTCCCGGCCGGCCGCCAGCACCTCAACGCCTCGCAGGCGCTGTCGTTCGTGCGCCAGCGGCACGGCCTCGACAACGGCGACCTCGACCGCACCCACCGGCAGCAGGCGTTCCTCACGTCGGTGGCCAAGCAGCTCAAAGACGCTGGCACGCTGACCAATCCGGTGCGCCTCAAGGGTCTGATGGACGTCGCGCACAAGGACGTCGTGCTGTCGAGCAACTGGAACCTCATCGAGTTCGCGCAGGACCTCGGCAAGGCCGACCGCCTCGGCATCGAGTTCCGCACGCTGCCGATCAAGGGCTACCAGAACGTCAACGGCCAGGACGTGAACGTCGTCGACGCGAAGGCCATCCGCAAGGAAGTGCGTACCGCTTTCGGTCTGGACAAGGCCCAGCCCAAGCTCGCCGCGCCGACCACCCCGCCGACGAGCACGCTCAACGTCTTCAACAACGGCGCCGCGTCGGGGCTGGCGCGGCAGGTGTCCGAGTCCCTCGCCACCCGCGGTTACCAGCAGGGCGACGTGGGCAACGCGACAGCGTCCGACGGCGAGACCAGCCTGACCTACGGATCTGGTGCGGGGGAGGACGCCAAGTACCTCGCGTCCTTGTTCGGCGGCGACATCGAGGCGAAATCCTCCAGCTCGGTGAAGTCGGGCCAGATCAAGCTCGTGCTCGGCACCGAATTCGAGATGCCGGACGCCCTGTCGTCGTCGCCGGCCGCCACCACGACCCCCGGCTCGGGCGCCACCCCCGCCCAGGCCCCCTCACCCAAGTCCGACGGCTCCCCGGACAACGGCAGCCCGGTGACCACCAGCTTCGGCGGCAACATCCCCTGCGTCAACTGACGCACAAACGCACCGGTTCTGGTCAAACGCACCGGTTGCAACCGGTGCGTTTGACCAGAACCGGTGCGTTTGCCGCTACGGCAGGCGCTGGCGAATGAACAGGGACGAGACGAAGGCGGCGGCGATCACCAGGGCCGCGGCGATGAGCCACGGGCGGCTCGCGTCGCCGCGCTGCTCCTCGTAGCCGATCTGCTGCTCCAGTGTGTCGTAGGCCTTGTGGAGGTCCGACAGGCTGGCGGCGCTGAAGAACGCGCCGCTGGACAGGTTCGCCACTTTGCGCAGCGACTCGTCGTCCACCGGGACGGGGACCCGCTCGCTGCCGCCGGACCCGTCCGGGATGTCGACCGCGCCCCACGTGGTGCCGAACGAAATCGTCGAGATCGGAATGCCTTTGGACTTAGCCTCGCGGGCCGCGGTGAACGCGCCGCGCGGGTCGTCGAGGTTCAGCGGCACCGTCTCCTTGCCGTCGGACTCCAGCACGATCCGCGCCGCGGGCGCGTTGCCGCCGCCGAGCACCGCGTTGAGGGTGTTGATGGCCTGCATCGAGGTGAAGATGGCCTCGCCGGTGGCGGTGCGCTCGGCCAGTTGCAGATGGTCGATGGCCGTGCGCACCTCGGAGCGGTTGATCGTCGGCGAGACCAATACCGAGGCGGTGCCTGCGAACGCCACCAGCCCGAGGTTGATCCCCGTCGGAATGTTGTCGACGAACCGTTTGGCGGCGGTCTGCGCCGCCGCGAGCCTGCTCGGCTGCACGTCGGTGGCCTTCATCGACAGTGACACGTCGATGGCGAGGATGACCGTGGCCCGGTTGCGCGGCACCTTGTGCATGGCGGTCGGCCCGGCCAGCGCCACGGTGAGCAGCAGCAGCCCGGCCAAGCCCAGGGCGGTCGGCAGGTGCCGCAGCCGATTCGGCTTGTCGGTGGCGACGGTCTCCAGCATCTCCAGGTTCGCGAACCGCAGCATCCGCTTCTGCCGCTGCCGCTGTACCAGCACATAGCCGACCGCCAGCACCAATACGACCAGGGCGAAGGCCAACCAGATCGGGGCGGAGAAATCCGACAGACTCACCCGTCCGACCTTAGATCATGGCGAGAGTCTCCAAGACGACCGATGACGTGCGTTGAACGCCGTCGTGGAGGTCTGGAGCGGCGCGGGTCGTTCGCGACGGCGCCACAGATTACGGTAGTGGCGTGAGTTGGTCGCATTTCGCCAGTCCGGTGTGGCTGGCCTTCGCTCTGGTCGTCCTCGTGGTGGCTGTCGGCTACGCGGTGACGCAGCGGCGGCAACGCAAGCGGATGCTGCGGTTCGCCAACCTCGACCTGCTGGAAAAGGTGACTACCCGCAAACCCAACCGCTTCCGGCACCTGCCGATCGCGCTGGGCTTGGCCGGGCTGTTGCTGCTCACCGTGGCGCTGGCCGGGCCGACCGCCATGTACAAGGTGCCGCGCAACCGGGCGACCGTCATCCTGGTGATCGACGCGTCGCTGTCGATGAAGGCCACCGATGTGCAGCCGAGCCGGCTGGCGGCGGCGCAGACCGCGGCGAAGAAGTTCGTCGACAGCATTCCGACGGGGATCAATCTCGGGCTGGTCGCGTTCTCCGACGCCGCCTCGGTGTTGGTGTCGCCGCGCACCAATCGGCTCGAGGTGCGCAGCGCCATCGACAACATGCAGTTGTCCGCGAAATCGGCCACCGGGGAGGGCATCTTCACCGCGCTGCAGGCCATTCAGACGCTGAACAGCGTGCTCGGCGGCGGCAACGCGCCCGCGGCGCGCATCGTCATGGAATCCGACGGCAGGCAGACCTCGCCCGCGGGTCTGGACGACCCGCGCGGCGCGTACACCGCCGCCCGCGAGGCCAAGGCCAAAGGTGTTCCGGTGTCGACCATCTCGTTCGGCACCGACGCGGGCACCGCGGAAGTCCCGGACGACTCCGGCAACACCCAGTCGGTCCCCGTCCCGGTCGACGACGAGTCGCTGAAGAAGATCGCGAACCTGTCCGGCGGCGCGTTCTTCAAGGCCACCAACCTGGCGGACTTGCATAAGGCCTACGACACGTTGGAACAGCAGATCGGCTACGAGAAGCAGCGCGGCGACGCGGGCAGGCCCTGGACCATCCTCGCCACCCTCGTCCTCACCGCGGCCTTCGCCGCAGCCCTGCTCATCCGCCGCCGCCTGCCCTGATTCGAGGGGCTCATGGCTTTCCGGAATGACCCGTCCTGTGCGTTGAGCGCACGTCACGGGTCATTCTGGAGGTACTGGGGCCGTCAGCCCACGGTGAAGCGCAGGACTGAGGCCAGGCCGAAGACCACGCTGTACACCGCGAAGGGGAGCAGCGTGCGGGTCTTGAAGTAGCGCTCCAAAAATCGGACCGATAGGTATGAAGCGACTCCGGCTACGATCGCGCCCGCCAGACACTGGCCGAGGATGCCGTGGCCGTGCGGGCCTGCCAGTTCTGGCAGCTTGAGCAGGCCCGCGGCCAGAATCACCGGTGTGGCCAGCAGAAAGGAGAACTTCGCCGCGTCTTCGTGGTCGAGCCCGCGCAGCAGTCCGCCCACCATGCTGACTCCGGAGCGACTGATCCCGGCCAGCAGGGCGAAGGTCTGCGCGACGCCGATGCCGACGGCGTCCGCGGCGGTCAACGTGTCTAGGCGGGTAGCGGTCCGCCGCGCGGTGATCGTGTCGCTTTCGGCATGGGTTCGGCCTGCGCCGCTCGACTCCGCGCCGCCGCGCCTGCGCAGCGCTTCGCCCGCGAGCAGCACCACGCCGTTGAGCGTCAGGAAGACGCCGGCGGCCCGCGGCGTGGCGAAAAGCACCCGGAGCGGGTGTTCGAACAGCAGGCCCAACACTCCGACCGGGGCCGCCGCCAGCACCAGCAGCCATGTCAGCCGTTGCGTGGGCGTTTCGACGGAGCGGGTGCGGACGGTGTCGACCAAACCGGCGGCGATAGCGCGCCAGTCGTCGCGGTAGTAGACGAGCAGCGCCACCGCGGTGGCGACGTGCAGGGCGACGACGAACGCGAGATAGGGCGTGCCGGAGTCGGAGTCGCCCTGGGTGACCAGAGCCCCCCAGGACCCGCCGAGCCAAGCGGGAACCAGGACCGAATGCCCCAGGCTGGAGATGGGAAACAGCTCGGTCACGCCCTGCAGCGCGCCGATCGCGACGGCTTGGAAGTAAGTCAGCATCGGGCGCCACATTTCCACATGACGCCGGCCGCGCGGGCTAGGCGCTCCACTCCGTCCCGGCAGCGAGAAGTTTCCAGAACGACCCGTGGAGTGCGTTGGGCGCAACTCGTGGGTCGTTCTGGAGGTTGAAAGGCGGGCGTGTCTCTCAGTCGGGTCTCAGACGGCGGGGCCACACTGTTCGCATGCGGATTCTGGTAGTCGATGACGACCGGGCGGTCCGGGAGTCCCTGCGGCGATCGCTGACCTTCAACGGGTACACCGTCGATGTGGCGGTGGACGGCGTGGACGCCCTCGACAAGACCGCCGGACAGCGGCCCGACGCCCTGGTGCTCGATGTGATGATGCCTCGGCTGGACGGCTTGGAGGTGTGCCGCAGGCTCCGCAGCACCGGTGACGACCTGCCCATTCTCGTACTCACCGCCCGGGATTCGGTGTCCGACCGGGTGGCGGGCCTCGACGCGGGCGCCGACGACTACCTGCCCAAACCGTTCGCGCTGGAGGAGCTGCTGGCCCGGCTGCGGGCGCTGCTGCGCCGGACCGTGTCCGACCCCGCCGTCAACTCCGAATTGCTCCAATTCAATGATCTCTCACTGGACCCCGTGACCAGGGAGGTCACCCGAGGCGTGCGCCGGATCAGCCTCACCCGAACCGAATTCGCGCTGCTCGAAATGCTGATGGCCAACCCGCGCCGCGTGCTCACTCGGGGCCGTATTCTCGAGGAAGTGTGGGGCTACGATTTCCCGACCTCCGGCAACGCTCTCGAGGTCTACGTGGGTTACTTGCGCCGCAAGACTGAGGCCGACGGCGAGCCGCGCCTGATCCACACCGTCCGCGGCGTCGGCTACGTCCTGCGCGAGACCCCGCCGTGAGCTGTGCCCGTCCGCCTGCTCCTTCCGTTCGCCGAGTGATGCCGTGACCGCGCCTCGCCGCACCCCGAAACCTCCGCGCCCCGCGGCCGCGAAACCCGCCGCAGCGGACCCGCCCGCGCCGGTTCCGCCGGCAGCGCCCGAGGCGCCCCCGCCCGACGCCACGCCGCTGCCGCGGACCATGTCGCTGCGCGGGCGGATCGCGCTGCTGGCGGCGTCCGTGGTGGCGATCACCGTGGCCGTGGTGGCGGCCGCGGCGTACGTCGTGGTGGCGCGGACGTTGTATGCCGAAGTGGACAACCAGCTGCTCGCGAAGGCGGGGGCGATCACCCAGGACAACCCGTACGGCTTCGATCTGCTGTCGAGCGAACTGTCGGCCACCTTCCTGTCCGAGGACATGAGCTTCGCCGTGATCCCGCCTGGTGTGGAACAGCCGTATCAGCCGATCGGCTCGGCCATCCCGATCGGCGCCGACGACTGGGCGGTGGCGCACGGCCTGCGGCGCTCGGCGCTGCACACCGTCAACAACCAGCGGGTCTTCACCACCCGCACTCCCAGCGGCTGGACTCTGGTGGTGGCGCAGAAGCTCACCTCGACCAACGCCGTGCTGAACCGGCTGTCCTGGGTGCTGTTCGTCGTCGGCGGCGGCGGCGTGGCGCTGGCGGCCGTGGCGGGCACCGCCGTCGGCCGCACCGGACTGCGGCCCATCGGCAGGCTCACCGCGGCCTTCGAGCGAGTCGCCCGCACCGACGACCTCACCCCGATCCCGGTGACCGGCCACGACGAATTGGCGCGGCTCACCGAGAGTTTCAATGCCATGCTGCTGGCGCTGGCCGAATCGCGCGAACGACAAACCCGATTGGTCGCCGACGCGGGCCACGAGCTGCGCACCCCGCTCACCTCGCTGCGCACCAACATGGAGCTGCTCATCGCCTCCAGTCGCCCCGGCGCTCCGCAGCTGCCGGAGACCGACATGGCCGAGCTGCGCTCCGACGTGATGGCGCAGATCGAGGAATTGTCCACGCTGGTGGGCGATTTGGTGGATCTCGCCCGAGAGGAGGCGCCGGAGACCGTCTTCGAGCCGATCGATCTGGGCGACGTCGTCGAACGGGCGCTCGAGCGCGTGCGCAGGCGGCGCGCCACCGTCGAATTCGTCGCCACGTTGCAGCCGTGGTTCATCTACGGCCACGAGGCCGGACTCCAGCGCGCGGTGCTCAATGTTTTGGACAATGCCGCGAAATGGAGCCCGGACGGGGCCCAGGTCCTGGTCGCGATGCGCGAGATCCCCGGCGCCGCCACCCCCGGGCACGCTTCCGGCGGCCTGCTGGAACTCACCGTCGACGACGCGGGCCCCGGCATTCCGGAAGACGAGCGCGAGTTGGTGTTCGAGCGCTTCTACCGCACCATGTCGGCGCGCGCCATGCCCGGCTCCGGTCTCGGTCTCGCCATTGTCCGCCAGGTGGTGGTCAAACATGGCGGCACCATCGCCATCGACGCCTCCGACCGCGGCGGCGCCCTCATCCGCGTGGTCCTGCCAGGTGAATCCGGCGCGGCCGCTGCCGACGAGGACAACCTCCGCGACGAGCCATGACGTGCGCCTGAGGCGCCTCGCGGGTCGTACCGGCAGGTGTGAAAATGACTGTGCTTCAAAAGGTGCAGTCGCCGGACACTGATGGCAGGGTCATGGCAGGGTCTCAGTGGGTTCTCAGGAGGGTGGACAATGCTTACTGACAGCCCGAACCATGGCCGACACAGCGCTCATCGGCTCAGCGAAGGAGAAGCGAGAACCTGATGACGGAGAACTTCAACCCCGGCCCGGGCGGCGCTCCCAGCAACGAGCCGCCGAAGCAGGCGGGCGCCGCCGAGGCGCCGTCCCCCTCCGGTCAGCAGCCGATGCAGCACGAGCCGTGGACACCGCCCCGCACCGACGCTCCCACGCAGGCATTCCCCACTGCCGAGCCGTATGCCGCACCGCCGGCCGCCGGCGCCACCGTGTTCCCGCAGCCGCCTTTCCCGGGTGGCCCGGTGCCGCC
>JABFVX010000252.1 GCA_013362555.1 Mycobacteriaceae bacterium | reverse complement strand
AGCCCCGTGGGTCGGGCAGGTGATGGGCCGCGGCGCGGGCTCGGACAGCTCCCGGTTCGCCCAGGTTCGAGCGGCGGCCACCGGCGCGCTGCTGCTCGGGGGTGCGGGCGGCGCGGCGGGCGGGATCGCGGGACTCGCGGGCGGCTGGCTCGCGACCGGCGCGATCCAGCACTCCTGGGCCCTGCCATCCGCGTCCGAGGCCTACACCAACGCCCTCACCGGCGTCCTCGGAGGTGTCGCGGGCGGCGCCACCCACGTCGTGGGAGCCGGCTACTCCGCTGCCACCGCGGGCACGAACCTGCCCACGGTCCTGCAGTACGGCGTGCCGAGAAGCGCTCAGCTCTGGCCTGATTCGTGGGTCGCGCGCCTCGGCAGCGACAACATCCACGCCGCGCGCTCCGCGGCCGCGGAGCGCTTGCCTGCCCTCACGCCCGGCAGTGCCGAACACTCCGAACTCACCGCGCAGCTCGCACACGTCGACAACCTCGCGCACCGTCGCATCGCCCTGTCCGTCGAGGCCGCCGGGATCACCGAGCGACTGAAAGCCCCCGACCTGTCCCCCGCCGAGGCCCGCGAACTCACCGACCGACAGAAGAAGGTCGCAGCCGAACTGGACCGCGTCAACGCCAACCTGGCCCCCACGCACGTCGACGGGGCGCGGTCCACCGGTCCGTACGCGTATGCCGATCCCGCCCAGGCTGTCAACGACCGCTACGGCAGGCAAGTGCTCGACGGCGACTTCACCGGCAACCTCCGGCCCGTCGCCGGCCTCGGCGAGGCGTACTCGCTGTTCGGCCGAGTCCCCGCCGCGACCACGGCCCTGGTGGTGACCGACCACGGCACGGCCGTGTGGGCGGAGGATCCGGCCGGCCCTATCGTCGATCTGCGCCACGGCGCGTCTCACCCAACCGCGGTGTCACGGCCCGACGACACCGGGCCCGTGCACATGCTGCTCCTCGACGCCGACGGAACACCCATCCCACCCGACGCGGCACTGCAACTCGGCGCCGGCCGCGGCCGCAACCTGGTCGAGGAACTCGACTATGTCGGACTCGCCGACCATGTCGACCCGCTGCGCCAGATCATTCGGGCTCAAGGATTCGACGGTCCGCCCACGGCGGCCACCGGTATCGAGTGCGACCGCCTCAGCTCCGCCGGGGGTCACGAGTTCTACCTCCTGGACACCGATTTGGCCGCGCGTTTCCTGACCGCGGCCAAGTCCGGAGTGTTGTCCCGGGCCCTCCCAAGCCATTTGCTCACGCCACGAGAACACCTGCCCCCGAGGCTCATCGGCCAACCGTTGCGACTGATGCTGCGGCCGGACGCCCGCGTCGTCGACGACAGCGACCTGAACCGGCACTGGCGCAAAGAAATGGACGCCCGGCCGCCGGTGGACGCCGGCGGGCCGGCCGGTCAGCAGGCTCGCCGCCACTCCCTCATGGCGAACAAACTCCTCTATGCCGCGGCACTGGGCTTCGACGCGTACACATTCCGCTCCCTGGGCGACGACACGCCGTGCACGGCGCTCCTCAACGCCAGCGCCGTCGTCGTCGACGTCGACAGCGTCGACGCCGCCCCGCCCTGGACCGACCACGTCATCGAGTTCGACGGCAGGCAACTGGCCGTTCGGGAGTGGGGTCCTCCGGACGGTGCGCCGGTGTTCAACCTGCACGGTTCGCCGGGGGCCAGGTCCGGCTTGATGTTCAGCCCGGAAATGCTGTGGGAGAAAGGCATCCGCTTGATCACGGTCGACCGGCCCGGCTACGGCGGCTCATCCCGGCACCCGGGCCGCAGCATGGCGGACATGGCCCGCTACGTGGAGGCGATCGCCAATCACCTGGGCCTGGAGACCTTCTCGGTCGTCGGGCGGTCCGGGGGCGGACCGAACGCGCTGGCTGTGGCCGCGTTGCTCGGGGACCGCGTGGAGAAGGTCGTGGCGCTGGTTCCCCCGGCCCCGGGCGGAGCGTTCTCCGACTGGCGCACCGGTATGGCTCCCGAACAATCGGCACTCTTCGGCAATGAAGAGGCCGTGCTACCCGTGCGTGTCGCAACGTTCATGGCGGGCTCCCACGATCCAAGAGTCATCATCGGCGGCGAGCTGTCCGAAGCGGACGCGACCATTGTCGACGCATTGACACCCCAGCTGCTGCAGTCCTACCGCGACGGGGTCGGTCCCGGCCCCGTCGGTTGGCTCGACGATGTGCACGCGCTCTATGCGCCGTGGGGGTTCCGGTTCGAGGACATCCGCTGTCCCGTCCTCATCGTGTCCGCGGGGGCGGACAGGTACGGTCCTGCCGCCCATTCGCACTGGCTGGCAGAGGCCATCGGCGGCGACACCGTGACCCAGGTGGAACTCGAGGGCGGCCACTTCGTCGCAATGCATGCCATGCCCGGCGTGTTCGGCTGGCTCGCCGAACCCGCCGGGACCGCTCCGCCCGGGCGATTCGCGACCACTGTCGAGGCCTGGAACCGCGACCACCGCGGCCCCGCCACGGATGCGTCGCCGCCACGGGAAAGCCTGGCCCGCAGACTCGAGACAGCCGAAGCAAGCGGGAAACCCATCATCGAGGTCTACTACCGCCCTGCCGAGAAGTTCCTGCATCCATACCTTCTCGAAGAACCCCGGGTGGCGCGCCTGACGTTCCCCAACGGTTTCGTCGTGGTCAGAAAAGCGTGCGACGGCCAACAGGAACTCGACGCAAACCATCTGGCGTCTCTGGTCGGCGTCGCCTGCGGCGCACGGACACCGGAGGTTCACATTCGGGACGGCTACTTGTACCTGGACCACGTGGCCGGCCTGACCGCGGGCGAGGTCCGCGCCAAGGCCGGCACGAGCGCGACCGGCAGCCTGCTCGAACGCGAGAATCTGATCTCGTGGCACTATGCGGACACCCCCGCGGGCAGACGCCTCGGCCTGATGGACCTGCTGGTCGCCACGAACGACCGGGACGCCAAGAACTGGAAGGTTCCCGGCAACGTCGCCACCGCCATCGACAACGACTTCGCTTTCGTCGCGGATCGGCACGACCAGAGCTACTTCGCCGACCGGGCCGCGATGCTCGTCGCTCAGTTCGGCACGGAATGGCTCGATCCGACCGGAGCGGCTGCCGACCTGTCCGCCGTGCGCGAGAACCTGACCGCACTGCGGCCCGAGTTCGACAGCCGCGGGCGGCGCGACTGGCACGACGCCGTGATGGCCCGGCTCGACTATCTCGAAGCGATCGCCGTCGACACGGGCCGCAGCAGGCTCGAGCGCAGCATCGAACTCGGGCGCGACTCCGAGGTGGTCCGGCGCATGGACGAGCGAGCCGCCCGCCATCTACACACCGTCGCCGACCACGAATCCGACCTGATTGCTCGATCGCGGGCGGAACGCGATCGCGGCATCGGCTACGGGCCGGACAAGGTGCCCGGCAACCCGCTGCATCAATTGCACGCGCCGAACGACAATCGCTGCGCGCCGCTCGCCGGTCTCGCCGTCAACGACTATTACCACCGTGTCCGCAACGGCAGGCGCGTCGTGGACCTTCCGGCCCTCGACGTGGCTGCCGAAGGCATGCCGCCGCAGGCATATTCACTGCTCTCGGGCGGGCACGCCGTTCACCGCGAGCACGGCTACGCCACAGTCGCCGCCCGCCTGCTCGGCGCGACCGAGAACCAGTCCTGCGACCAGGTCCACGACACCGTCCGCAGAGCCAATTCCGGGCGCGGCATGCTCGTCGTCGAAACCCACGAATCCCCGGAAGGCCCGCGCGCCCACGCCTACTTCGTCGCCAACCACAACGGTGAACTCGTGCTCTTCGACTACGGCGGCCGATTCGTCGCCGAATTCGACCCCAGCCGGGAACCGGCCACCCTCCACACTGTCCACGGCATCGAATTCGACCAAGACGGCGACCCCGTCGACCCGCTGGCAATCGACTACGACACACCGTTGCCCGAGCCGCCCGCGCTCGGAACACCGCGACTCACCGCCGCCATCGGCGCGCTGCCCGAACCGCGGTGGCGGGATCCGCAGTGGGACTGGGTGACCCTGGATCACGTCAACCGGCGGCGCTACCCGGACCAGGTGCTCAGCGAGATACTGCGCGCCCAGGGATTCGACGGCCTGCCGACGCTGGTCGACGCAGCCGGCCTTCGAACGGTGGTCGAGGCCGGCGGGGTCCGGCTGTTCCGAGGCGTCACCGACCCGAAACTGGTCGAGGAGTTCCGCACCGGCGAGTTCTATCCCGGCGATGTCGCCTTCCGGTTGAGTGTAGGCGTCTACACCTCGCCGGAAATGCAGGTCGCTCTCGCGGACAAATATTCGAACGGCGACGCGGCCGGAATCATTCACATGGCGCTGGTCGCCGACGCGAAAGTCGGCGAGATCCGCCAACTGCTGCGCGATCAGGCGGCGGCATTGACCGCGATCGAGGCGGACATCGCCAGGCTCAGCGGAATGCCGGAAGCGCCTGCCGCCGCCGCGCAGCTCGCCGTCCTGCGCGACCGACACACGTTGTTGTCGGAGGTCGGGCGGTACGCCGCCGCCAAAGGATATGACGCGTTCATCATCAACAAGGACGAGACGGTGGTGCTCAACCGGACCGCGCTGGTCGTGGCGGCAGGCGCGACGACGGTTCCGGTCGACGTTCCAGGCCCGATTCGCGGCCGCGACCTCACCGAGGTGTTGGACGCTGCGCTGCTCGCGCCCGCTGTCCGGCTCTACGACATGGACAACATGATGGGCAGCATCGGGTGGCAGCTCGGGCACGGTGGACTGCCCGGGACAGCGGATTCGGTCGGCCTCAACGCCATGGTCGCCGACGGCGGCGTGCTCCTGTACGCGGCCGCGCCTGATCCCGCGGCCGCGGCGAACCTCGGTGCGGCGCCGTACGCGCCCGTGCAGCATCGATTCGCGGTCTTCGAAGACAAGCGGATGGCCGTTCGACTGGCAGGCGGCGATGCGCGGCGGCTGATGTGCTTCGCCTTGCCCGCCGACGCACGGGTCGCGAGACTGAGCGAGTTGCGGGCCGAACAGCAGGCCGCACGGAAATTCCTCAGTATCCAGGAACTGCGTTTGCGGGAGCTCCCGCAAACGCGCGACGTGTCGGACGAGCGGCAGGTCCTGCGCTCACAACGCAATGTGCTCCAGGACCTGCCCAGTTTCGCGGCGATCATGGGCTACGACGCCTACGTCGACGACACGGACGTAGGCTCCCATGCGCGGTGGGTGATCGTCAATCGGTCCGCGGTGACGGTGGAGACTCCGGCCCCGTTGCCGTATCGGACGTTTCCGATAGCGTCAGCCGACGGCCACCTGCTGACGGCGAATGCCGCGGGACAGCCGCGCGTCGCAGGCCGCGACATCACCGCCGAGTTGGATTACGGAGCGCTCGCCGCGATTCCCGCCTGCTACGAGCACGATCCCGTGCTCGCCGAGATCTGCCGGGCTCAAGGATTCGACGGTCCGGCCGCCGTCGCCACGACGGCTGAGCTCGACGCGGCTGTTGCCGCGGGCGCCCCGGCCTTGTACCTGGCGAGTGTCGACGAGCACTACTTTGCCGAATTCGCCCGAGGAACCGCCTTTCCCGGATTCGACGACGCCATGCACGACGCAGGCAACGGCGTGTACGCACACGTCAGCCGCGAGGCCGCGATACAGACCCACGACGAGTGGCCCGACGTCGTGCGAATGATCCTGCGGCCGGACGCCAGAACCACCACATGGTCACAGCTGCCCGAGCAGCTCACGGTCGCCAGGAGGGCCATGTATGAACAGAGTGTCCGGCTCGCGACGAGCGCTCCGTCGCCGGAGCGAACCGCCGCGCTGGACCGGATGGCGGACGAAGGCGACGTCCTCTCGGACATCGGCCGATTCGCCGCCGCCAAGGGCTATGACGCCTACCTGAACGACGTGCCGCAGACCCCGGGCGGGCACAGCCGCGAGAGCTGGGTGATCGTCAACAGGACCGCTGTCGTCATGGCGGACTCCGCGGAGCGGGTGCATGTCCCGCCGTGCACACCCCAGGTCATCGGCGCCGTCAACGCCTACTATGCCGAGGTTCGCGGCGGCGTCGACGCGATCGCGACTCCCGCGGTCCCCGTCGACGACACGGGAATTCCGATGACGGCGCTGTCCTGGCTGGCACGCGGCCATCAGGAACACTTCGGCTCGGACGACACCGGACGCGCGGCAGTCGCGGCGCGGTTACTCGGCGCACAGCCGGGACAACACCACGGCGACGTCGATCCGCGCACCCGCCTGGCCAATTCCGGGCGCGGGATGCTGGTCGTCGAGAACCGGACCGACGCCGGTGCGGCGCTGCGGGCCCACGCCTACTTTGTGGTGAACCACGGCGGCGAACTTCGACAGTACGACTACGGCAGGCATGTGGGATCCTTCGATCCCACGGCAGTTCAGTCGAACTCGCGCAGCGTCCACGGCATCGAGTTCGATCGCAGCGGCGATCCCACCGACCCGATCGAGGACTACTTCCAGTCGGACCGAGCTGTGCCGACGGAGCAGTCACCGCGCGTCGGCGAGGTCGGCCTGTCCCTGGACACCGTCGACGACCAGGTTCGACAGCTGCTGACGCAAATCGACTCCGGCAGAGCCGCATTGGCGGCCTTGGCGGCCGGCCCCGTCCGACGCACCCATGCTTACCGCCTCGACAGCGCCCACCTCGACGCTGTGGGCGAGTTCCGACCGGCAACTCTCGAAGTCGTCGTCGCAGCCGAGGACAATCTGGTGAGCCAGGCCATGCTGGTCATCCACGAGGCCGAGCACGCCCGGCAGTTTCTCGCCGGGGACGCCCCGGCCGGCTTTCTCCCCCGCGACGATTTTGTGACTGTCCGGGTCGACGCGGAACTGCCCTGCTTCTTTGCACAATACGTTCTGGCTGTTGCCGAGTTTCGGGCCCTCGGCTATCAGTTGCCGGAACACCCGAGCGAAACTGCCTACTACACAGGCTATCTCGAGTGCCTGGTGGAGAACGTCGACCGCGGCCTCCCTCCGTTCGACGCCGCCGAGTCCGCGCACCACGCAGGATTGGCGGCACTGCGGTCGTTTGTGTTTCGGCTGTACGAGTTTCCGCTCGAATTGAACTGGGCCTTCAGCGGGAGGGCCCCCCTGCCGGATGGGCACTACGTGCATGAGCCCACATCCAGGCAGGTCGCCGAGGAAATTCGGCAGCAGACCGTGCGCTGGCAATCGGCATGTCTGGAGAGCGACCGGCTGAAGGCCGCCGTCGACGCAATGGAACAGGCAATCGAACGGGAAGCCGAGTTCCTGCCAAGCGACGCCGCAGATCCGGCGAGTTCGGAACGCATGACCTTTGCCAGACCGGCGCTCGCCGACCTGCAGACGGCGTGGGAGAACGCACAGGTCCGTTCTCAACGACTCGGCGACGTCGCCACCGCGTTGGCGGCGCGGGACGTGTTGACGGTGCGAGCGCAGGCAAGTCCGGGACTTGCTGTCAAGACCGACCACGTAGCGATCAGCCCCGGAGAACCGGCGACGATCGTCGTGGCGACCTTGCCGCACGAACAGGATCGCGCGCTCGCCGAGGCGGCGCGGCTTTTCCCCGACGTCGAGGCCGCACGACTGCTGCCGGAGACCGTGTTTCACCACCTGGAAATAACGATCGACCCCATCCACCAGCAGGTGCGGGTGGCCCCGGCCGACGGCGCAATCCAAACGGGGCGGGATGCGTCCTCGTACTCGTACGAGCCGAGTCGGACGGAGTACGAGACTGCGCGGCGAATAAGTCGCCTACAAGCCGATTTGCAGGCGACCGATATCGGCCGGTGGGCCGTGGACACGCTCGCCCGACACAATGTGGAGTTCGAGTATCGCATCCGCGAACCTGCGCAGTACCTGCCCGCGCAACGGCGTATGCGGCTCGAAGCGGGAGCCTCGCGGCCCGAGCAGTTGGTCGCCCTGGTGCGCGCCGCCTGCTACGCGGAAGCGGCGGCAGGGCGAACAGCCCACGACACACTCCACGAACTTCTCAACGACTACGTCGACAACAATCTCGACGGCGAGACCGACGCCTTTGCTCGCGGTTTCGACGCCGCGCAGCAACTGCGGGCCGCGGGCCACCACATTCCCGAACTTCCGCTGGAATCGGTCTACCGCAGTTCGGGAAGGCAGGCGCTTCGGCACGCCATCGAACACTACTTTCCGCCGTTCGCCGAGTTCAGTTACCGCGAACTCTATGGTCATGCTTGGCGCCTCGCCCAGGGGGTGAGTGTGACGGCGGGCCCACAGGAGCGTGTTCATTTCGCGGCGGACCCGCCGCGGTCGACGCCTGGCGCGGACCACTCGGCCGGCGCGGAGAGCCGACCGGCGCTACAAGCCAGGCGATGGCGCGCAGTGCTTCGACAGGCTCGGTCCGAGTCGAAGCTCAGGGAACTGGCGGTACCTCATCTCGAGAAACGACGTTTCGACGCGGCCGGCGCCGCTCGCGACAAGGTCCAGATCGTCCGTTCCGCCGCGGAGCGCGAACGAAGCGCCGCCGAAGTGCGCCGCCTCGACGCCCTCCTGAATTCCGAATACGCGGATCCCGGACCGAGCACGATCGTCAGCGTGCTGAATGAGCTTGCGAGTCGGCCTGTCTGCTCGCTCGGCGAGCCCGGCGCCACGATCACCCGCTCACAACTCCAGACGGCGACCGGGGGGCGAATGGTCCGCTATCCGAACTACACAAGCTTGACTGAGCAACTTACCGCGCACGGGCACACCGCACTCGTCAGCGACCGCGACGGCACTGCTCCATACCTACTGACCACCATCGACGGCACCGTCATGCTGATCACGCCGCACTCACGCCAGGCCCAGGTCTGGACGCCGCCGAGCTCCGGCCGAGGCCCCTACGCGATCGTCTTCGACGCGAACTTCACCGTGCTGAACCCACTCTGATTCCTCCAGAATGACCCGCGATGTGCGCTGGGCGCACATCGCGGGTCATTCTGGAGGAATCTCTCCAAGACTGGGCGCGGGCGCACGCGGCGGCTGTACGTGGCGATCGACGCGCCACTCAGGAGACCGCACACTTTCCTCGGAAAATGCGCCATTGCGCCAGCTTTCCTCGATAACTGTGCGCTACGCCGACCAGCACGCCGACCCACTCGGCAGCACCGCGCCGCCGCCCCCAGCTACCTGCGCGGCATTGCTCACTCAGGCCTGCTCACGGAGCTGGAACGGCCGGTGGCGCGGCCGCTGAGTTCGGCGTCGAGCCTGGCCACGCACAGACGCACGCCTTTCAGCCAGACGCACCGACATTAGGCGTCTATTTCCGGTGCGTCTGGCAAGAAGGGGTGCGGCTGTCGGGATTCGATCTGGGTGACTGGAAGGGTGACCGGGGCGCGTTCGACATGGTTCGCTCGGTTCGAGTGGAAGGGCCGTGCAATGTCGATCGCAGACTTCACAGATTTCGGTACCGCGGTGCGGGTGGTCAAGCTCGGCGCGCACATCGGTGCGCGGGTGGAAGGGGTCACGCTCGGCGGGGATCTCGATGCGCAGGCGGTCGCGGTCATCCGGGCCGCGTTGCGCGAGCACCGGGTGATCTTCTTCCCGGGCCAGGATCACCTGACCGAGGCAGGCCAGTACGCGTTCGCGCAGCTGCTCGGCAGCCCGACGACACCGCACCCGACACTCACCTCGCCCGCGGCGACGAGCCTCGCGATCGATTCACAGCACGGCAGGTCCAACGTCTGGCACACCGACGTGACGTTCGTCGACCGGGTCCCGCGGGCCTCCATTCTGCGGGCCGTCACGCTGCCGAGCTACGGCGGCTCCACGACCTGGGCATCGACGGTCGCGGCGTACGAAGCACTGCCCGGACCGCTCCAGGCACTGGCCGAGAGACTGCGCGCGCGGCACACGAATCGGTACGACTACGCGGGCGAGGGCCGCGGATCGGCCCCGGACTCCTCGGCATACCGCCGCGAATTCGAGTCGACGTACTTCGAGACCGAGCACCCGGTGGTCGAGGTCCATCCGGAGACCGGGGAGCGCGCCCTGCTGCTCGGCTGCTTCGTCAAGGAGCTGGTCGGGCTTTCCGGCAGCGAGTCCAGAGCACTGTTTCACCTGTTCCAGAACCGAATCACGCGGCTGGAGAACACGACCCGCTGGCACTGGTCGCCGGGCGACGTGGCGATCTGGGACAACCGCGCGACGCAGCACTACGCCGTCGACGACTACGACGGCGCCGAACACCGCAGGCTTACCCGCATCACGCTGGCGGGCGATGTGCCGGTGGGTGTCGACGGGCGCCCGTCCGCGGTGATCGCGGGCGACGCCGGACACTACTCCCCCGCCGCGGCGTGACCGGCGCCATAATCGCCGCGTCGGGCGCATTCGCGCGTCGCCCGGAACCGGCGCGCGCCATCGGCTACTGTCGAGTGCTCACGTGTTCGATGCCACGCAGGCAGGAACCGATCCGGTAACTCGGCCGACGAGGGGATCCCGTGCACTTGTGGAACTATGTCCGGGGGCGGGGCGGGGTCCTGACCTTTCTCACCTACCAGCACGCGTCGCTGGCATTCCAGACCGTGCTGATCGGGACCGTCGTCGCGATGATCATCGCAGTCGCGGTGTATCGGCTGCCCTTGCCCGCGGCACTCACGCTGACGTCGAGCCGGGTGGCGCTGACCATTCCGTCGCTGGCGCTGCTGGCGCTGCTGCTGGTCCCGTTCGGACTCGGGGTGACGCCGTCGTTCCTCATGCTGGCGTTCTTCGCGATGTTGCCGGTGATCGGCAACGCGATCGTGGGCCTGCGATCGGTGCCCGCGTCGGTCATCGAGTCCGCCCGCGGCATCGGGCTGTCGCGCAGGCGGATTCTGTTCACGGTCGAGCTGCCCATCGCATGGCCGGTGATCCTCACCGGTATCAGGGTCTCGACCCAGATGGTCGTGGGGGTCGCGGCCATCGTCGCCTACGTGCTCGGCCCCGGCCTCGGCTCGCTCATCTTCAACGGACTGTCCCGGCTGGGCGGCGCCAACGCCCTGGAAATGGCGCTGACCGGAACGATTCTCATCGTCGCCGTCGCGTTGGTCTTCGACGCGCTCCTCGTCCTGCTCGGACGGCTCACCATCGCGAAGGGACTCTCATGACAGCGGACGCGACCAGCCGGCCGATGCCGGCCGAACGCCATGTCACCGGAGCCGCCATCGTCCTGGACGGCGTCGCGAAACGCTTTCGGGGGCAGGAGAAGCCAGCGGTCGAGCATTTGGACCTGGAGATCGAAGCCGGCCAGATCGTCGCGTTCGTGGGCCCGTCGGGCTGCGGCAAGACCACGACCCTCAAGATGATCAATCGGCTGATCGAACCGACCGAGGGCCGGATCTTCATCGGCGGACGCGACGTCACCAAGGAGGACCCCGACAAGCTGCGGCAGTCGATCGGGTACGTCATCCAGTCCGGGGGCCTGTTCCCGCACTGGTCGGTCGCGAAGAATGTCGGCGCGATTCCGCGCGTACTGGGCTGGGACAAGAAGCGGATAGCCGAGCGCACCGACTATCTGCTCGACCTGGTCGGGCTCGATCCCGCCGTCTTCGCGGACCGGCTGCCCAAGGACATGTCCGGCGGCCAACAGCAGCGCGTCGGCGTGGCGCGCGCGCTCGCCGCAGATCCGCCGGTGCTGCTGATGGACGAGCCGTTCGGCGCGGTCGACCCGATAACCCGAGTTCGCTTGCAGGACAGTCTTATCGCCATTCAGCACGAGCTCGGCAAGACGATCGTCATCGTGACGCATGATTTCGAGGAGGCCACCAAACTCGGGGACAAGGTCCTGATCCTGTCGGAGGGCGGCCACGTCGAGCAGTACGCGACGCCGGAGGAGGTTCTCACCGATCCGGCGACGCCGTTCGTCGAGGAGTTCGTCGGATCCGGTGCGAAGCTCGCCTACCTGACCGTGTCCCGGGTGCGCGACGTGGAGTACGACGCGGTGTGCACCGCCCGCATCGGCGAGCCGTCGGCCCAGGTGATCGCCCGGGCCAAGGCGGCGGGCCACAGCTGGATCGTCGTCGTCGACGCGGCGGGGCGGCCGCGGTCGTGGCCCTCGCTCACCGAAGTGGCGACCAAACCCGAGGTCTCGGACTTCCTGGACCGGCGGCTGCCGGTCGTGGCGCGCTCCTCGACCCTCAACGACGCCTTCGACGAGATGCTCGCCACCAGCCAGGGCGCCACGCTCGTCACCGACGGCCGGGGCGCGGTCGTCGGCTCGCTCAGCATCGGGTCGGTGACCGAACTGATCCGCAACAAGCTCGCCGAAGGCCACCCCGAGGAGGATCCGTCGTACGAAACCTACGTCGACGGAACCGATCCCGCGCCGACGCCGGTGGTCGCCGCCGACGAGCCGGGCGTCCCGCCTGCCGCGGACGGCCTCGACGACGCGCGCGCATCGGCCGGGCAGTCGTGAACCGGCTGCGCCGCCTGCCGACCGACGTCTGGTTCGAACCGATCATCATCGCGGCGATCGGGATCGGGTACGCCCTGTGGTACCGGTCCACCACCTTCACCGCGACGGAGCGGGCGTCGCTCGGCTGGGCCACTCTGCGGCGCACGATCCTCGCGCACATCCAGCTGACCACCGCGGCTACGGCGATCGTTGTGGCGGTGGCGATTCCGTTGGGAATCGCGCTGTCGCGACCGGCGCTGAAGCGGTTCGAGCCGATAGCGGTCAACGCCGCCAACATCGGCCAGGCGGCGCCCGCCGTCGGCCTGCTGGTGCTGTTCACGTTCTGGTTGGGGACCGGATTCCGAACGGCCGTGACCGGACTTGTCGTGTATGCGGTGCTGCCGATTCTGCAGAATACGATCGTCGGGCTGCGGCAGGTGGATCGGCGGACCGTCGAGGCGTCGCGCGGCATCGGGTTCTCGGCCGCGCGCACCCTGGTGCAGGTCGAGCTGCCGTTGGCGGTGCCGGTGATTCTCAATGGCGTGCGCACCGCACTGGTGATCCTGGTCGGCACCGCGACGCTGAGCACGTTCATCGGCGCAACCAGCCTCGGCACGCTCATCACCACCGGAGTCACCCTTTTCCTGCCCAAACTGCTGATCTCCGGCGCGATTCTGGTGGGCCTGCTGGCGCTGGTCGTCGATTGGCTCGGCAGGCTGGTTGAACTGGCCGCGACGCCGCGGGGCGTGTCGTGAGGCCGGCGCGGGGTTGGTGGATCGTGCTGGCCGCGGTCACGCTGCTGGCGGGGTGCGGGCTGGTGAGCTCATCGGGCACCTTTCACGCCGCGACACTGCCGGGCGGGGCGAAACCGCTGGCGGGGGCCCGGCTCGTCGTCACATCCAAGAGTTTCACCGAGGGCGTGCTGCTCGGCAAGATCACCGCGACCTACCTGGCCGCGGCGGGCGCGGCCGTCACCGACCTGACCGGGGCGCCGGGATCGGCCTCGTCGCGACAGGCCCAGCTCAACGGCGACGCCGACATCCTCTGGGAGTACACCGGCACCGGTTGGGTCAACTACCACAACGAAACCGCGACGATCGCGGACCCGCGCGAATTGTGGCAGCGGGTCCACGACATCGAGAAGCGCGACCACCAGCTGGAATGGCTGCCGCCGGCCAAGTTCAACGACACGTACGCGTTCGCCGCGTCCGCCGCGACCGCGCAGCGCCTGCGAGTGACGTCGCTCTCGGACGTCGCGTCGCTGCCCGTCGCCGACCGCACCTTCTGCGTCGACGACGAATTCTTCAGCCGCGCGGACGGCTTCATTCCGATGCTGGCGAAATACGGCATCCCCTACAACGACTCGAACGGCGTGCCGTCGCGCAACGTCACCCGCATGGACGCCGGCGTCGTCTATCCGGCCACAGCCAAGAGCGCACCCTGCAACTTCGGCATGGTCTACACCACCGACGGCCGGGTCAAGAACCTCCACCTGACGGTGCTGACCGACGACAAGAAGTTCTTCCTGCCCTACAGCGGCGCCGCCGTCGTGCGCGGGGCCGTCATCGACGAGCACCCCCAGCTGCGCACGCTGCTCGGCGCCGTTTCCGAACGCCTCACCGACCAGCTCCTGCAAGAACTCAACGGGCGGGTCGACATCGCCGGGGAAGACCCCTCCGACGTCGCCTACGACTGGCTTCGCAGCGAGAGGCTGGTCGAATAGGGCAGGACCCCTTCCGGAATGACCCGTGACGTGCGTTCAACGCACGTCACGGGTCATTCCGGCGGGTGGGTGAAGCCGAGGTCGACGCGGGCCGTCTTGCGTCCGGACTGGAGGACTTCGCAGCGCACGGTGGTGCGGTCCGGGGCGGATTCGGTGACGTGCGCAACGCATTCGGCGGGCAGGTCGGTCTCGACGAAGCGTTTGAAGGCCGTGGCGAGCGACCGCAGACTCGGGTCCGGCCGGTCCAGACCGGCCCTCGCGGTCTGGCGGCAGGCCTCGATCAGCAGCGTTCCGGGCGCGTGGTCGAGCTGGTAGTCGAAATGCGTCGGATGCCGGGTGTCGACGACGAGCGCGGCCCGCGTCGTGCCGCCCGCGACGGCCGGCGGGCCGATCAGCACGTTGCGGGGCGAATACCTGCCCACCAGCGCCGCGGGCGCTCGCTCCCCCGGCGCCGCCGCATTCTCGAAGGGGCCCAGGCCCAGGCGATTCCGAGCGGCGTCACGCAGGGCCTGCCACGGTGCGGGATCCATCCAGACGCACGATCCGGTCATCGACATCAGCAACTCGCCGTCGCACTCGATCCGCATCGCCAACTCCAGGCCGACCACGACGCCGTCACGCTGGTGCACCCGCGGAATTCGCATCGCCATAAGCAGATTCGCGGGCTTGTCGCCAATCGTCCAGGCGCGGGCCTGCTTCACCTCGCCCGTGAGAGTGCGCACGACGAACGACACCTTGTACGGCACGCCGAAGTATTCCTGGGCGATGGCCATCGCCGCCTGCTTCGCGGCCTCCACCACCGCCAGGGGGTCGTAACGATCGGCGGCCGGTCCGGTGTGGTCGCCGAAATAGCTGTGCGCACGGGGAAGTTGGGCGCTCAGCAGGAACGCCGAGTCCGACTCGCGCTCCATCGAGGTGAGGAGGACGTCGGCGACGGCCCGGCGGTGCACCAGTCGCCTGGACACCGTCCGGACATGCCGGTCTCGCACCACCACATCGATCGTCACGTTCCACCTCGAACCAATCACCGGGCCCGACACCCGCACAGACCAGGGAACGCGAATGTACATAATGCCTGCTCCGCACGTCAACCGCCTGCTGGGCAGCCGTCACCGCAGGCCGCGGAAGAAGGTGCGGACATCCCCGGTCAAGAGCTCGGGTTCCTCCAACGCCGCGAAATGTCCGCCGCGGTCGACCTCGACCCAGTGCGTGATGGTGTTGGCGGCCTCCGAATAGCGGCGGATGCCGACATCGTGGGCGAACACGATGACGCCGGTCGGGACACCGGAATTCGGCCGGGGCGCACCCCAGTTGGCCGGCGACTGGGCATAGCCGACATAGGCCGCCGACGCCGCCGTGCCGGTGAGCCAGTACAGCATCGCGTTGGTCAGCAGCCGGTCCCGGTCGATGATCTTGTCCGGGTCGACGCTGCGCGGGAACGTCCACTCCCGGAATTTGTCCATGATCCACGCGAGCTGACCGACCGGCGAGTCGACCAGCGCATATCCCAGCGCCTGCGGCCGGGTGGACTGGATTGCGATGTAGCCGAACTCTTCCCGCATGAAGGCCTGGATACGCCGCACCCGGTCCTGCTCGGCCGCGGTCAGATCGGCTATCTGCTCGTCCGACAGGGAGCTGACCGGCGGGATCTCAGTAGCCCCGTTGACGTGCACCCCCACCACCCGGTCCGGCGCGTGACGGGCGACCTCCGGGCTCACGGCCGCGCCGATGTCGCCGCCTTGGACGCCGTATCTGTCGTAGCCGAGCCTGCGCATCAGCTCGGCCCAGGCGCCGCCGATCTTCTCCCGCGTCCAGCCGGATTCCGTGACAGGCCCGGAGAACCCGAAACCCGGCAGCGCCGGAATCACCAGGTGGAACGCGTCTGCCGGAGCGCCGCCGTGCGCCCGCGGATCGGTCAGCGGGCCGATGATGTCGAGGAACTCGACCACCGAGCCCGGCCAGCCGTGGGTCAGCAGCAGGGGCAGTGCGTCCGGCTCCGGCGAGCGGACATGCAGGAAGTAGATGTTCTGGCCGTCGATCTCGGTCGTGAACTGCGGGTAGGAGTTGAGTTCCGCTTCCGCGGAACGCCAGTCGTACTCGGTGCGCCAGTAGTCGACCAGCTCCCGCAGCCAGCCGGTGGGCAGTCCGGTGGTCCAGTCGTCGCCGGGCAGCGGTGCGGGCAGCCTGGCATGGTCGAGCCGCCTGCGCAGGTCGTCGAGCTGCTCCTGGGGGATGTCGATGCGGAACGGAGTGATTGCGGCGGTGTCGGTGGTCTCGGTGGTTTCACTGGATTCACTGGTTTGGGTGGCCTTCGTGTTCATGCCTCTCACGATAGGAGGCAGTTAGGACAGATTCCGCCCTAGCCGTGCGGCAGACTGTGACACATGTTGGAGACCTCCGCCCGGCTGCTGCGCTTGCTGTCGCTGCTGCAGACGCCACGCGACTGGACCGGCGCCGAGTTGGCCGCGAGATTGGCCGTCGACGTCCGCACCGTGCGACGCGACATCGACAAGCTGCGGACGCTCGGCTACCCGGTCGACGCCACCGCGGGTGTCGCAGGCTACCGGCTGGGCGCGGGGGCGGCCCTGCCGCCGCTGTTGCTGGACGACGACGAGGCCATCGCGGTGGCCATCGGGCTGCGGTCCGCGGCCGCGGGCACCGTGGCGGGAATCGAGGACAGCTCGCTGCGGGCCCTGACGAAACTCGAACAAGTGCTGCCGTCGCGACTGCGGCGCCAGGTTGGTCTGCTGCACTCGGCCACTGTCACCCTTCCCGCCGCCGGCCCCGCGGTCGACCCCGACACCCTCACCGCCATCGCGGGCGCCATCCGCGACAGCCACCGCCTCCGCTTCGACTACCGGTCCCACGACGACATCGCGTCATTGCGCATCGTCGAGCCGCATCGCCTGGCGCACAACGGCCGTCGCTGGTACCTCGTCGCCTGGGACGTCGACCGCGCAGACTGGCGCACTTTCCGGGTGGACCGGCTGCGCCCGCGCATTCCCACCGGCCCCCGCTTCGTTCCGCGCGACCCGCCCGCCGACCTCGCGCACTATGTCTCGCAGGGCACGACCACCGACGCCTACCGCTACCGGGCCACAGTCACTCTGCTGACGACCATCGAGGACGCGGCCGACCGGATTTCCCCCGCCGCGGGCCTGCTGGAAGCGGTCGACGAGCACAGCTGCCTGCTCCACACCGGCGCCAATTCCGTCGAGCAGCTGGCCCTCTACATCGGCCTGCTAGGCTGCCCCTTCCGCATACACGAGCCCCCCGAGCTGGCTGCCGCCGTCGAGGCACTCGCCGTCCGCCTCCTCGCAGCACTGGACAGCCGCACGCCTTTTGGCCAAACGCACCGCGAATAGTCGACTATTCGCGGTGCGTTTGGCCAAAAGGCGTGCGGCTGTGTCGGGATCAGTTGGTGATGCCGGGGGTACGGTGCACGTAGGAGGTGTCGGTGAGCTGCTCGACCAGGAAGTCGGCGATGTCGAGGCGGGAGATCTTCAGGCTCAGGCCGCGGGCGTCGGCGGGGACGTCGCGGCGGTAGGCGCCGGTGCGCGGGCCGTCGGTGAACGCGCTGGGGCGCACGATGGTCCAGTCCAGCGCCGAGGCCCGCACGATGTCCTCCTGGCGGTGGTGGTCCGCGTAGGCAGCGCGCAGCAGCAGGCCGAACATGAGGTACTTCCACACGAAGTTCAAGTTCCCCTTGCTGTCGCCGACGCCCAGGCTGGACTCGCACACAAGACGTTTCACGCCGGTCCGCTCCATGGCCTCGACCACCTTGCGGGTGCCCTCGGCGCGCACCGTGCCCTTGGCGCCTGCGCCCAGCGCGACCACCACCGCGTCGCGCCCGATGACGGCCCGCTCTACGGCGGCCGCGTCGAACACGTCGCCCTCGACGATCCGCAGCCGGTTGTGCGACTGCTTCACGTTCGCCGCACTGCGGGTGAAGGCGGTCACCTCATGGCCCTCGCCCAGCGCCGCGTCGACGATGTGGCGTCCGAGCGTGCCGGTGGCTCCGAAGACTGCGATTCGCATGATGGTCCCTCTCCCTGGTCCGTATGTTGTCCGCCCTGTTCGGCGATGCACCAAGTACACCAACGCGAGCGGAGACGAACCATCGCGAAAGCTCTCGACAACATTCGCGATCGTCTCAGACCCTCCAGAATGACCCGTGACGTGCGTCAGGCGCACGTCACGGGTCATTCTGGAGCGGGCGAGGGCGCATCCAGGAAGTCCACGATCGTTTCGGCCAGCCGGCTCGGCGCCTCCAAGTGCAGGAAATGGCCCGCTCCGGGCATCTCCACCGCACGGTATCCGGCGGGAAAGAGGCTTTCGGCGCCGCGATAGGCCGCAGGCAGGATGCACCGGTCATCGGCCCCGTGGATGACCTGGGTCGGCACCCGCAACGGCTGGAACACGTGCCGCCACGCTGTGCGGTCGACATAGAGCGCGGGCAGCGCCCGGTAATAGCCGAGGGCCGCCCGCAGCAGCCGGGGATCCGACAGTGTCCGCCGTACCGGCTCGAAGTACGCGTCGGGGGCTTGCCAACCGGGAGACCAGGATTCGGCCAGCGCACGCAACCAGCTGAAGTCGTCCTTGGGGATTCGCCGCTCCGGCCAACCCGGCACCTGGAACTTGTAGATGTAGTGGGACGCTTTCGTCTGCCGCACCGTGGGCCGGAACAGGAAACGACGCAGGTGCGGCACGCTCACCGTCACCAGGCGCTCCACCCGCTCGGGGTGCAGGCCGGCCGCGGCGTACGCGGCCGCCGCTCCCCAATCGTGTCCGATCACATAACATTTCGGCGCGCCGAGCGCGTCCGCTATCGCGACGACATCGCGACCGAGCGTCGGCACCGAGTAGTCGCCGTCGACGGGCACCGCGCCGGAGGTGTAGCCGCGCAGCATCGGTGCGACCACGCGATACCCAGCGGCGGCGATGAGGTGAATCAGCTCGACAAAGCTCCAGGCGGTGTCCGGAAACCCGTGCAGCACGATCACGAGAGGCTGTTCCGGCAAGCCCGATTCGAGATAGGAGAACTGCAACCCGTTGGCGTGCAGTTCTTTCAACTCGAGATCGGATGAATTGTCCTGTGTCATCTTGTCCAACTTCGCAGTGCGGCCGCTAGCCCCGGCAGTCTACCGAACAATGATGTTCACAGAACGTGATCGACGCGATTGGACGGCTGCGTCAGTGCAAGGCCGTGCCGAAGAGCAGGCCCAACAAGTAGGTGACGAGCGCGGCGCCCAAACCGATGGCGAGCTGGCGCAGCCCGCGACGCAGGGGCGGTCCCCCGGACAGGAGACCGACGACCGCACCGGTGACCAGCAGGGCGGCGGCGACCAACACTGTCGCGAGCACGAGGGTGCCGAATGTGGTCAGCCCGAACAAGAACGGAACGAGCGGCACCGCCGCGCCGGAGGCGAAACACGCGAAACTGGACAGGGCGGCGCCTAATCCCGTGCCGATCACCTCGTGCTCGTCCGGACCCGCGCCGGGCTCGTCCTCGGCCGCCGGATAGTTCGCCAGCAGAGCGGCGGCGTGCCGCTGCGCCTCG
Organism: Mycobacteriaceae bacterium; assembly: GCA_013362555.1. Classification (GTDB taxonomy): domain Bacteria; phylum Actinomycetota; class Actinomycetes; order Mycobacteriales; family Mycobacteriaceae; genus JABFVX01. Next base: position 2,559 of record JABFVX010000252.1, on the reverse strand, counting down.
TCGGCAGCCATGCCGCGGGCCCGGTAGACCAGCGCGAGCTCGTTCGCGTCGACGTCCAGGTGCGGCAGCGCATGGCGGGTGTTCGCGGCGGGCGCCGAGGAGGCCAGCAACTCGCCCTGCGACCGCACCGACACGTACTCTCCCGCACCCATCGACAAGGCCCCCGCCAACAGGCCGGCAATGCCGGACAACAGGATCTCCCGGGCGCCGACACCGCCGCCGCCCACGCCCAGAACCAGCGAAAGATTGCTCACGAGGCCGTCGTTCGCACCGAAGACCGCGGCCCGGAACGACCCCGAGATCCGGGACCGGCCCCGTGCCGCCAACGCGCGGACCACCTCCTCGTGCACCTGCTCGTCGGCCGCCATGGTCGGCGTCGCGTCGGAGTCGGCTCCGTAGGGCGAGCGGCTCTCGGCGCGCTGCACGAGCGCGAGCACGAATACCGACCCGAAGCGGCCCGCGAGCCATGCCAGCAGTCGGGCCCGGAGCTGGCCGCGCCGCCGCGGCCCCGCCTCGTCCCCGAGCAGCGCCAGCCAGTGTGCGGCATGCCGGTTCTCGGCCTCCGCCAGCTCCAGCAGAATCGCACGCTCCTCCCCCGCGCGCTTGCCTGCCAGTGCGCGGTAGATCCGCGCCTCTTCGCGCTCGTCGGCCAGTCGCCGCCGCCATCGACGCAGCGACCTCGGGGTGGGAACCGCGGGTTCGGTCACGGCGGCCAAGCCTAGGCCCCGCCGCCCCACACGGGGATCCGCCGCGCAGATCAAATGTCCAGAATGACCCTTGACGTGCGTTGAACGCACGTCACGGGTCATTCCGGACGATCGTGGCCGCGTAGCCGGCTGTATGGACCTGTTTGGACGTCTGGCGTGCGGCGCGGGTGCGGGCGCACGGTGTTGTGGACACCGGAACGGTGCACCGCGATACCGAGAGAACCAACACGGAGGTTCGCTGACCATGACCGGCTCCCGGAAGATCCTTCGCACTGCCGTCGCCGCCGCCGTTCTCACCGGCGCAGCCGCATTCGCGACCACCCAGCAGGCGGCGGCCGAGCCGCCGCACAAGGTGGTCGGAAATGTCAGCCTCCGCGCCTGGGAGGAGAACGGTCGAACCACCGAGATTCACGGATACATGCAGGGCACCTACACCGCGCCGATTCGAGGCCACGTCGACATCTGGGGTCCCGGCATCAACCCGCCGAGCGTCGGCCCGACGATGAACAGCCCGGTTCATTCGGCGCGCACCAACGGACGCGTCGGCCGCTTCTGCGTCCGGGGGTGGTCTTATGACGGCGCCTACTGGCACGACGAGGGCACCGCCTGTGTCGTCACCGAGCGGTAGACCGCGACGGCGTCCATTGACACCAGCCGACCACCGGTACCACGATATCCACCACCGGGCGGGAGACCGGACAGGGCGGGTGAATTCCGATGTCGCACGGCCACAAGGCCGGAGCGCACGAAATCTACAGGGAGCTTCATTGTTGAACAGGCGACTCATTGCCGCGGTCGCGTTGGCCGTGACTGTCCCACTCGCCGCCGCCGGATGCGGCGGCAGCGACGGCGACACGTCCGGACCGGCCTCGACCTCCGCGCGGAGCCGGGGCAGCGCGCCCGACATCGCCCTGCCGCCCACCGGCGGCCTGCTGGTCGAGGACCTCAGCAACCACGACGGCACCGGCAGAAGGCTGGCCCTGGTGGACGTGCAGACCGGGAAGCTGACCCGGATCGACGCCCTGTTCCGGCCGAAGGATCCCGAAGTCAAACTGGTCACCACCCCGGCCGGGGCCGGATTCTCCTACGCCAGCGACGCATTCAACGACCAGTGGCGCCGCAACTCGATATCGGCCGACTGGACCAAGGCTGTCGCGGTGCGTGACCAGGATGGCGTTTCACATGCGGGCTGGGTCGACCGCGACGGCGAGTTCACCGATGTCACAGCGAAACTGAGCGGTCCGACCTCGGATTTCGGTCGGGCGCCCGTCTCGCAGCAGGCGGTGACCTTCGATCGCGACGGCAATTTCTACTTCTCGGAAACCACCTCGATGGCACGCAAGGTCATGCGGGTCGACATCGGCCTCACGAAGCCGCCGACGGTGTTCAGCACCAAGTCGATCAGCGAATTCTCTTGGGACAGCGCCGGAAACCCCGTCGACTTCGACAGCGAAAGCTGCCCGGGGCACGTCGCCGCCTGGATCGATGCCGACACGTCGGTGTACGGAGACTGGGCCTACATTCCGCACCAGATCTACACCACCCGGACGCCGCTGCGCGGGCTAGGCTGCGGCAAGGACGGCCGGCCGCTTCTGCCGGCCGACAACGAGACCAAGATCGGCAGTTTCGTCGTCAGCCCGGACCGCACGCAGATTCTCTTCTACGCCGACGTGTCCGACTTCAAAGGCATGTTCGTGATCCCGGCGACCGGCGGTGCGCCCAAGCGCACCGCCGTGAGCTGGGAGGGCCTCGGCGACTACACCACGATCGTCGGGTGGGTCTGAACCCTCCAACCCCCGGAGTGACCCATGACGTGCGCAACGCGCGTCATGGGTCACTCCGGAGGCGCCTT
>JABFVX010000167.1 GCA_013362555.1 Mycobacteriaceae bacterium | reverse complement strand
GCACGCGGGCACACCCGCCATCCGGCCCGCGGCGGGCCCGAGAACCGGCGCACCGCCCGCGGTCGCGATCAAGCCCGCTTCGATGCGCAAGCCGAAATCGGCCGACGGCAAGGACGCGGACAAGCCCATCGAGCGCGCGGACGACACCGCCGCCACCGACGAACAGGTCGTGCACCAGGACGTCTGAACCGACATCCCGTGACTCCCCATTGTCGTTCGCATGCCGACGCGGGCCGCGAAAGGGGATCATAGGCGGCTTCCCTGCGCACCGCTGCAAAAGAATTCATCTTGACATTACTCATACTTAACGGATCGGCACGGATAGAGACACGCAATCGGTTGCCGGAATTGTGTGACTCAGTTAACGTTCTAGAACCGGTTCCGAAACCGGCTTCCAGGGACTGTGGAGCAGCCCTGATGACACCGCCTTGCGCAGTGGCGCGCGAGTTCATCGCGCCGCTGAGGGCGTGCCTTTCGTCATCCCCGGAGGCCCACAATGATCGTCAGAGAGACGTATCCCCTGGACAAGCGAACCGGCACCGTGCACAGGAACACTCCAAGGCCGCCGTGTGCGGAACGTCCCGACGACTGGGACCTGGATGTGGGCACGCCGGAAAGCTGGCGTCGGGCAGTGAGTACCTGCCACGACTGCCCACTGCTGGCTCAATGCCAGTCCCTCGCTGACGCTCTCGCTTCCCGTGGCCAGGCGCCGCGCGCAATGATCTGGGCCGGGATCGGTTACGACAGCTCCGGCGGAGTCGTGTCGAACCTGGACCGGCACCGCGTCCAGCCGGTGGACCACCGCCGCCCGACCCGCATCATCCGCACCGGGCGTCTTCACCTCAACGCCGTCCCGACTCCGGTCGCCGAGCACCAGCACGAGCCCACCCCGGGCATCGCGCGCAGGCAGATCGTCATCCGCAGAGCCGCCTTGCGCCCCACCGGCACCTAACCGCCCCACACCCGTTCCGTGTGTCTGCACCCGCAGCTGCGGGTGCAGACACACGGAACGGGTGTGGGCAGCAGGGGCGAGAACGGGTTAGGCGACAGCTGTCAGGTGGGCGGGCCGGGGCGTCGCGGTGGCGGGCGTGGGGTTTGCGGGGTAAGTGAGATGCACTCGGCAGCGGCGTTGCGGCGGGGCCGCGGTCAGTTCGATGTGCGTGGTCGACAGGAGTTCGTCGCAGAACCCGACGATCAGCTTGCGGGTGAAATCGGCTGCGACACAGCCGAACGCGCCCGCGCCGAACAGGGCCCGCCGGGGTTGGGGGGTGTCGCGGAACCGCTCCGGGAGGTACGAATCGGGCTCGGGCCAGATCTCGGGGTCGCGGTTCAGCAGCGCTGGGGCCACTCCGACCACGGAGCCTTCGGGCAGGTAATAGTGCTTGCCGCCGTGCTCATAGGTCAGCGGCTTCTGCAGTGCCCGCACCAGCGACGAAATCGGGCTGAGCCGAATCGATTCCCACATGCACCAGCTCAGGTAGTCGAACCGGTTCGGGGCGGCGGCCACGGCGGCGCGCACCTGCGGGGTATCGAGGATGTCGACCAAAGTCCACAGTCCGTAGCTGCCGGGGTAGGTCATGGCGTTCCACAGCACGTACATCGCCATCCAGTCCGCGTCCTCGGGGTGCACGTCCGCGGCCCGCACGGCTTCGAACAGCGGCGATTCCGGGAACTCGCGGCGGGCTCGGCGCAGCACCTCCGTCAGCTTCCGGGTGGCGCGGTATTCCGGCATGAGCAGGCGGTACGGCGTGACCGCCAGCGTGGCCCGGGGAATGTCGATGCCGTCGGCGATCGCGCGCAGGGCGGGAACGAGATCGGCGCCGTACCGGTCCCACATCCGGTCGCCCGCGAAGTACCGGCCGCAGATCTCGTAGATCGCGGGATACACGACCCGGGACAGGTCGACTTCTTCCGGCCACTGGGCGGTGTGCTTCGCCACGACGGCGTGGATGGTCTCGGGAAGTGCGGTGACGCCGCGGCCGCCGAGCAGGGCGGCGATCACGCGCTTGCCGGTGAGCACCAACTCCTGCAGCGAGTCGTGGTCTTTCTTCCGGCGTGGGAACCAGAAGCCCACCGTGGGCACATTGCCGAACACCGGTCCCATCGCCGCATGTTCCGCGGGCAGCCCGAGCACAGTGTCATACGCTTCGCGGCCCAGGAGGTAGGTGAGGTCGAAACGGGTTGGAATGCGAATGGTGAAAACGTCCCCGTAGCGCTGCGCCGAATCCTCGACCAAACCTACCGGCCGCGTGATGATGTCGCGGAATCGAGTGATGACGCCCAAGACCGGTATCCGGTCCAGTCCGTCCAGAGCTAATGGAGGCGCTGTATAGCCTTGCGGCACATCTACTTTGGCGGTGTAGCCACGCCAGAAATGCCACGCGCCGCCCCCCACTGCTGACAATGCCAAACCCGTCATAACACGTTTCATGGGTGCTCCTCGTCGATCCAGCGATCAGCGTACTGCAGAGTTCGCAGAACTGCGCGGTATACTTTCCAGGTCGGCCAGCGGATTTCATCGCCCCGTGGACTGCACCTTCAATGAACGCGCCTAGTTCCCATGATCGGGAATGTTCGACACCTCCATGTACGCGAAATACTGGCGCTGTGCCTACACGAACCTTCACGTGCGAACTCGCCGTGCACGCACCGGTGGCCGACGTGCGCGAGGCCCTGGCGGCATTGGCGGGCGACCTGTCCGCACACGACCGCTTCCTGGTCTCCGCCGAGATGGTCTCGGAAGCGACGGCCGCCGACGGCACGATCACCCGTCGCTACCGGGTGCGTGACCAGTACGGCGGGCGCCGAGTCGGTTTCGGCTTCGACTACGACACCCAAGTCACGCTGAGTCCGACCGCCCGGACCGAATACGACACTCGGCTGCCGTTCGGCATCCGGCTGCGCACCGTGGTGGCCGCCGAGCCCGCCCCCGACGGCACGATCATCCGGGAGCGGGTCGAGACCACCGCCCCGCGCCTGCTGGCCGGGATGGTCCACCACAACGTGGAGACCGCTCAGGCGGCCATCCTCCACAACCTCAAAGCAAGGTTGGAAAACCAACCTCCAGAATGACCCGTGCCGTGCGTTAGGCGCACGTCACGGGTCATTCTGGAGGGGTTAGTTCTGGGGTACGAGGATGGGGGCGGCGTCGCCTCCGGCGCTTGTCAGTCGCACGTCCGGGCCGAACATGCCTTGTGTCGCGCGGTCGAGCGTGCCGGGAGGCGTGAGCCGCACCGCACGCTGAACCCTCGGGCCCTTGAGGAAGACGAGGACATTCCCAGGAAACCGGTAGGTGTGCTCCATCTCCAGAGGCGATCCGACGATTGCGGTGAGCTCGACGCGGGTGGTGCCTTGTCGGGCGACGAAGATTCGATCCCAGTCGCCTCCGGTCACGTCTCGGAGCGGGGTTGTGCCGCCCGCGGCCGAGAAGGCGGACAGTGCGTTCTCCAGTTGCCAGTCGTCGACCAGGCTCGGAGCGGAGTCCTGGAGTGCCAGTGTCTTTCCGATGCCTGTCACTCGGACATCGGGACCGAAATAACCGGAACCGCCGAGGCGGTTCGAGACAAAGGAGATTCGCAGGCAGTCTTTGCCTTTCATGAAGACGAGCATTCTGTCGACTCCATCGAACGCAGTTCTCATCGGAACGGGAGCGCCCACCTTGGTCGCGACCTCGTCGGCGCTCGCCGCCTCTTCGGGAATGTAGAGCCACTCCCAATCGCCGCCGGTCAGATCTCGCAGCGGCACGGAGGTTCGACCACGGTCGAGCGATTCGAGTTTCTTGTCCAGCACGGCGTCCACAGCCGAGTGCGTCCGAAAGGGCGCAGCGCAGCCGGGCATGAGCAGCGTCGCGACAACCACTGCCAACAGCGTCATTGCTCGCGTCATCAATACCCCCCGCCCGGCTTGCCCGGGTCGCGTCCGTTTGGGTCGGCAGGGTCCCGGGCAACACCGGTTTCGCCGGGAGCCACGGTGTTGCTGGGCACCAGGTGTCCACTCTTGTCCACCACCACCATCTTGCCGTCTCGCACTGCTTGCTCCACGTAGCCCATCAGGTCGCTCCTGCTGGCGTGCGGGTGTTCCGCGGCGATCCGTCGTCCGACCTCGTTGTTGTATAGGTCCATCGCTTCCGATGTCGCGTGGCTGTCCTCGGTTGTGCGCTCGTGCGCGGTGGTGAACCGCTCCGAGAATTCCGGTCCGACTTTCTGGGCGAGCAGAGCGCTCCAATAGGCATGTCGGAAGGCGTCGGAGTGCCCGTCGCCGAGTCCCTTTCCGCCGAAGACCTCCTTCGCGTCGTCGGCCGCAATCTCTTCACACATGTAGGCGGAAATGAAGTGGCCGGTGCCCAGCTTGTCCAGCAGCGCAGCCTCACCGGCAGTGACTCGTTTCGGCTTCTGCCCGGCTTGCTCGAGCACCCAGCGCAGCGGGCCGGACGGCGGGTACTCCACCATGCCGTCAGGATCGGCGCTGACGTTGTACTTTTCCAGCAGTTCGTCATGGAGGGTGCGCGGACCGTGGCCGGGCTTGGTCTTCTCGATTTCTCGGATTTCCGTGTCCGAAACGTTCAGCTTGTCGCTCGCGGAAACCGGTGCGAGCTTCTGGATGTCCGCCACTGCGGACACAATCCCGGGACAGTGAGCGGCGAACATCGCCGACAGGTGAGCGGCATGGCTCTTCAAGGTGACTGTCGAGTTGGCTGCCCGCTCCGCATCTCCGCCGGAAGGAGCATGCACCATCCAATCTGCATCGACAGTGTAGCGATCCGTCCCGAGTTGCGCAGGAATGATTTTGAGCTGTTCTATCGCGTAATGCGCTGTGGTGTAGAGAATCTGTGCGCTGTCCGCCAGCCGGCCATACGCGTTCGCGACGGCTTTGAGCGATTCGCACTCGTGGTCGGCACGCTCCAAGGCTCTGCGGCTCGCATCGCCGGACCATTCGAGATCATGGATGATGCGCCGCACGCCGTCTGCTATGGTCCGCAAACCGGATGCGATCCCCGCGGCGTTCGTGGCCAGAGTCTGAATCGCATTCTGATCCCATCCGTTTACTTGGCTGGGTACGGGATCGCTCATCGGTTCATTGACCCTTCCCGTTCAGCTCGCCCATGGCGGCGAGGCTGTCGGCGATGGTCGCGTCTGTCCCGCGGTAACTCTTGGCGGTGCTGTAGAGTAGGTGCGCCATCCACAGAAGTCGCTTCTCCACAACATCTTTCGCCTGCGCACTGGCCTTGTCGGCATCCTTGAGCGCGCTGGCGAGCGGAGAATCCTTCATCAGCCGTATGCAGTCGTCGGCGTAAAGCCTCGGGGTCTTGGTGAGGTCACGGACGTCGTCGGCGACATCCTCCATCGCCCGCGCGGAATCTGTCAGCGAAACCGGATTGATCTGCATCGCCACCCACCCTGATGAGAACCCCTGGAGACCATAACAGTCCGACGAGAAGGGCGTCCCGAAGAACCTCCAGAATGACTCGTGACGTGCGTTGGGCGCACGTCACGGGTCATTCTGGAGGTTTGGAGGGGATGGGCCAGAAGACGTCGGTTATCCATTGGGAGCGGTCGTCTGTCTCGAGGAGAAAGACGTGGTATTGCTCGCGGATGGGGCCGGGAGTGTGCAGGCCGCGTTCGGCTACGAACGTGCCGAGTGCCGCGTAGGCGCGGTCGACTGTCGAGCAGCCGCCGCGGTGGGTGGTGGCGGCGACGCGGGCACTGGGGAGTCGGGTGAGTAGGGGGTGCGGATCGCTCATGCCCTTGACCGGGATGAAGGCGGTGACCTCGCCCGCGTGGTGCTCGAAGAATTCGGCGCCGTACAGAGCGCTGTCCGGGCCGCCGCGCTGTCTGCCTTCGCGGCGGAGCGTGTCGCGCAGCTCGGCGTACGCGTCGCGCAGCCAGAGCAGGGTGCGTGACCACGGCACGGACTCGCGTATCGACAGCGCCATTGTTTCCGGGAGTGTGCGGAACTCGATGGACGGCGGAATCGCGCGGCCGTCGAGCAGATCGCGCAGGGCGTCCACGGTCGCGGAGGTGTGGGTGAGAAGGTGCTGCATCCGCTCCAGGTGGGTGGTGAGGTGGTGTTCGCGCTGAACGGGATCCGTAGTCGTCAGCACCGTCCGGATCTGGTCCAAGGACATGTCCAGTTTGCGAAAGCGGTGGATGAGCTGGGCGGTGGGAGCCTGGGCCGCGGAGTAGCGGCGGTAGCCGCTGTGCGGATGGATCTCGGCGGGGGTCAGCAAGCCGATGTCGTGGTAGTGCCGAAGGGCTTTCACTGTCGTCAGTGTGAGTCGCGAGAACTCGCCGATGGTCAACAGTGCGGTCATTGCCGTCGCTCCCTCGCTCGGGTGGGAAATCCCCCTCACGGGCAGGGTCAAGTCTCCCCTCACGGGAGAGTCAAGCGTCCGGCCGCCGCTACTCGTCCGCAGTGGGCATCTCTGCGTCCGGAGTTGGTTCGGCAGCGGGGCCGTACGCGGTCTCGCCGATGGCGGTCAAGCGCCAGCGGGCGGCAGGCTCGGCGAGGATTCCCTGTAGCGCGTCGAAGTACGCGACCTCCGCCGGGATGCCGAGCTGCCGGGCGACCGCGTACTCCGTGTCGAGGTTGTTGCCGAACATGGCCGGGTCGTCGGTGCTGATGGATATCCGGACACCGGCCTCGGCGAGATGCCGGACCGGATGGTCGGCGAGGTCGGCGACGACTCCGGTGCGGAGGTTGGAGATCGGGGCGGCGTCGACGACAATGCCGAGTTCCGCCAGTTCCGCGGCCAGGCGGGGGTCCTCCGCTGGCTGGAAGAAGGCATGCTGAATGCGGTCCGGGCGGGCGGCCATCACCTCGCGCACTTCGCGCGCTCCGCCTTCTTCGCCCGCGTGCGGCACGAAACCGAGCCCGGCCGCGGCGGCGAGATCAATTGCGGTGCGGAAGGTTTCGATCCCTACGCCCGGCGCCCGGCGTCCGCCCAAGCCGAGGCCGACGACGCCCCGGCTGCGATATTCGGCGGCCAAGCGGGCGATCTTCTCGGCGACCGCGGGCGAGTCCTCCCACACCACACTGGGAATCAGCCGGATGTCCACGCCGTGCAGCGCGGCCGCGTCGGCGACGCCCGCCGCCACGCCGTCGAACATGGCGCGCAGGCTGACGCCATTGCGGAATCGAGTGCCGGGGGAGAACTGCGCTTCGGCGTACACCAGGCCGTGCTCGGCGGCGGCCGCGGCATAGTCCACGACGATCTGTCGGAAGTCCGCCTCGGTCCGCAGCACGCCGGTGGTCAGACGCCAGATGTCGAGGAAATGGCGGAAATCGGTGTACTGGTAGATCTCTTGCAGGTCGTGCACGGTAGCGGCAGGCAGGGCGATTCCCTTGTCGCGTGCGGCCCGCATGAGGTCGATCCCGTTGCGCCGGGCGATGTCGAGCAGTGTCCGTGGGCCGACAGTGCCCTCCAGGTGGACATGCAACTCGATCTTCGGTTCGGCGGGAATCGGCATCCGACTGATGCGCGAGTCGGTGTACGGGTCCGCCGCGATATCGCGCCGCCAGCCCGGATCGTTCGGCGGCGGCTGGTGACCGTGCGCGGTCAGCTCTGCGGTGATCGTGCCCAGCCCGGCGGAATCGCGGTCCGGACTGTGGATTTCGTAGCGCTCGACCCGGGGGTGGTCGTTGAGGTATTGCCGCCACGCGGCGGCGGATCGCACCGAGCCAGGTGCGGCGTCGTCGTCGAGAGGCAGTTCGAACCAGACAGCGGTGTCGGCGGCGTCGACGGTGCGGCGGACCTCGGGCCACCCCGCGGCGGTGGGATCGGACTCGGCCCCGGTGCCTGCGCTCGGCAATTCCGCCAGCGCCCGTTGCGGCTCGCTGGTCAGGCGCTGCTGCCGATCGGTGGGCGGCTCGTCGGGCGGCGCGGCGTCGGCGCGTTCCGCGTGCGCGGCGGGCTCGGGATCCGGCTTGCCGCTGGGGGCAGGCCCTTCCGCGGGCCGCGT